>JAFSTA010000083.1 GCA_017450695.1 Kiritimatiellia bacterium
ACCTACTCATACCGGAGGCAGTCGATGGGGTGGAGGCGCGAGGCGCGGAACGCCGGGTAGAACCCGAAGAAGACGCCGACCATCGCGCTGAAGAGGAAGGAGACGAGAATCGACGAGGTCGTGATGAGAATCGGCCAGTGCTGTACGTCCCCCACGATTTTCGCGCCCGCCACACCGAAGATCACGCCGATCAAGCCGCCGACGGTGGAGAGCAGGATCGACTCCGCGATGAACTGCATCAGGATGTCGAACGGCGTCGCGCCGATCGCCATGCGCAGCCCGATTTCGCGCGTACGTTCCGTCACCGATACCAGCATGATGTTCATGATGCCGATACCGCCGACCACCAGCGAGATTGCCGCAACCGTCGTCAGCAGGATGGTCATCAGGCTGGAGACGGAGCCGATCGTCTTGGAGATTTCCGCCATGTCGCGCAGGTCGAAGTCGTCATCGGCGTTCCGTCCCAGCTTGTGGCGCTGGCGTAGGAGGGCGGAGATGTCCTTCTTCGCGGCCTCGGTGTCGTCCAGCGAATAGAGGCTCACGTTCAGCATATTGACGTTGTTGAAGATCGAATTCTGCAATACGCGCTTGACCGTCGTGTACGGCGCGATGATCAGGTCGTCCTGGTCTTGTCCGAAGTTGTTGCTGCCCTTCTTCTCCATCACGCCGAGGACCTTGAACGGCATGTTTTTGATGCGGATCACCTTTCCGATCGGATCGTTCTCGCCGAAGAGGTTGTCCGAGACCGTCTGTCCGATGACACAGACACGCGAACCTTGGCGTTGTTCGCCCTTGTCGAAGAAAACGCCCTTCGCCACGTTCCAGTTGCGGACCTCGGGGAAATCGACGGAGACACCCTGAATCTGCGTCGCCCAGTTGTTCTCCTGGTAGATGACCTGCCCGTTGGCGCGGACGATCGGCGAGACGCAGCGGACATAGTACGAGATGTCCTCGGCGATCGCGTCGCCGTCCTCCGCCGTGAGCGTCTGGGCGCCGCCGGAACCGGTACGGACGCCGCCGGTGTTGCGGCTGGCGGGGAAGATCATAATCATGTTGTTCCCCATGCTGTTGATCTGGTTGACCATCATGGTGGAGGCACCCTGACCGATGGAGACCACGGCGATCACGGCGGCGATACCGACGATGATGCCGAGAGCGGTCAGAAGCGAACGGGTCTTGTTGCGCCAGATGGCGCGCAACGCTACCTTCAAAATCATGAAAAAGTTCATCTGCCGCCTTCCTTACGTGTGCGCTTCCGGATCGTCCGCGGACTCGAACTTCGCGCCTTTGATGATCTTGCCGTCGCGCACGACGATGTTCCGCTTGGCGTAGTGCGCGATGTCATCCTCGTGCGTCACCATCACGATGGTGATGCCCTCGCTGTTCAGCTGCGTGAAGAGCTTCATAATTTCCACGCTCGACCGCGTGTCCAGGTTGCCCGTCGGCTCGTCCGCGAAGAGAACGGGCGGGTTGCACATCAGGGCGCGCGCGATGGCGACGCGCTGCTGCTGTCCGCCGGAGAGTTGTCCCGGCGTGTTCATGATGCGCGTACCGAGACCGACGCGCTCCAGCAGTTCTGTGGCGCGTGCGCGGCGCTGCGATGCGGGGAACGTCTTGCTGTAAAAGGTCGGCAGCTCGACGTTCTCCAGCGCGCTGGTGCGCGGCAGCAGGTTGAAGTTCTGGAAAACGAACCCCAGTTTCTCGTTGCGGATGTGGGCCAGCTGCGTCGCCGTCATCCCGCTCACCTCCACGCCGTCCAGCAGATAGTTGCCGGACGTCGGCACGTCCAGACACCCGAGGATGTTCAGCAGGGTACTCTTGCCCGACCCCGACGCACCCATGATCGCGACGAACTCGCCGTTGTCGATCGAAAGCGAGACGCCATCGAGCGCGTTTGTCGTCATGTCGCCGATCGTGTAGGACTTCACCAGGTTCTTGACTTCAATCAGCATGGTTCACCCCCCTCTTGCCGCATTACCGGGGGCCGCCCGGTCCGCCCGGCCCGCTTCCCTTCCTGCGCTTCGGCATATTCGGCATGAACGGGTTCTTCGTTTCGTTGGAAGCGGCCGCCGTCGCCGCCTGCATTCCGACGATCACTTCCTTGCCGACGAGATCGATGTCGCACTCCTTCAGCTCATACTTCGTGCTGTCGGTGATGCCCACGCGCACCTTGATGTCCTGCGGAACCCCGTCTTCACCCAGAATCCACACTTTGCGTCCCTTGATTTCCGAGACGAATCCGGCGGGCGTGAAGCGCAACGCCCCGGCGGGAATCAGCGTGGCGTCCTTCGCCTCCGCCACCTTGATGGAGATGTTGGCGGTCATGCCGGGGAAGAGTTTTTCATCCGGGTTCTCCGCCTCGATGATGACCGGATAGGTGACGACGTTGCTCGTGGTCGTCGAGGCGAGACGGATCTGCTTCACACGTCCCGTGAAGGTCTGGCGGTAGGCATCGACCGTGAACGTGACCAGCTGGTTCACGCGGATGCCGCCGACGTCCGCCTCGGGTACGCTCGCCTCCACCTGGATTTTCTTGAGATCCTCCGCGATGGTGAAGAGCTTCTGCGCGGACATGGAGGAGACGACCGTCTGGCCTTCATCCACGTCGCGCGAGATGACGACGCCGTTCACGGGGGCGCGGATCGTGCAGTAGCCCAGGTTCGTGTCCGCCTCGTCCGCGTTCGCCTTGCTCTGCTCCACCGTCGCCTGCGCCACCTTCAGCTGCGCTTTCAACGAATCAACCTCGGCCTCGGAGTCGTCCAGCACGGACTCGGCGACCATCTCCTTCTTGCGCAGTTCGCGGTTGCGCTTCAACGTCTTCTCCGCCAGATCGAGTTTCACCTGAATGTTCTCGACACTCGCCTCGTTCGATTTCAGTTGCGCCTTCGCCTTGATGGACGCGGCCTTGTACACGGCAGGGTCGATCTCCGCGATCACCTGACCGTTCGTCACGACGGAGTTGTAATCCACGTACAGGTGCAGGATCGGCCCGTTCACCTGCGTACCGACCTCGACCTCCTTGATCGGCGCGATCGTCCCCGTCGCGGTCACGTCCTGCACCACGTCGCCCTTCGCGATCGTCTCGGTGCGGAAGCGGTTGACCTTGACCGCGCTCGGCTGTTGCCTGTACCAATACCAACCGCCGGCACCGGCGCCGCCGAGAATGATAAGAACGAATAACAGTTTCTTCATAAATCCCTCATTGCGTGTGAATGTCCCATTAGTTTATCTTTTCCTATCTTCTAGGTCAACTCACGGTTTTTCCAATTTTTTTACAACGCGGCGGCGCACTTCTATGGTCTGAGCGGAACGACGGCTGACGCCACTCGTCTCCTGTCTCGCCAATTCCGCCCGCTTCCTGTCTCTTGTCTCATGCCGATGGATCCTGACTGAAAGTACGCGACACGAGACGTGAGGCGTGAGACATGAGAATGCGCCGCCTATGTTCGCACACGTGATCGCCGCCGCATCGGGGAAGCGACACTCTTTTACGGCGAACGGGAGGGGCAACGTCCTCGTTGCCCGAATTGGGAGGGACGCGCCCCGTCGCGTCCGTTTGCGTAGCGACGGCGCCCTCGCCGTCGTTTTCGGTCGCGACGGGGCGCGCC
>JAFSTA010000084.1 GCA_017450695.1 Kiritimatiellia bacterium
CGGAAACC
The DNA here is from genome assembly GCA_017450695.1 of Kiritimatiellia bacterium. Lineage (GTDB taxonomy): Bacteria > Verrucomicrobiota > Kiritimatiellia > RFP12 > UBA1067 > RGIG8368. The sequence goes on from JAFSTA010000084.1 coordinate 9, forward strand.
GCGAAATAGCCGGATTCGGGACAAGGAAGCGGAAAACCCAAGAAATGAGCGCGGACCTGCGTCCGCGCAGCCACCGCTTTATCCGGGAAACATCCTCACGTCAGCAAATTTTTCCGGATTTTCTACTTGACGGCATACTTGTCGCTTTTGCGGGGCGACAGAACGGAATGAAGCGGCAGGAGTGCCGCTTCCCCGAATGCCTCGCGCAGAACTCGGAACTCTCTCTGCCGTCGGTTTTACCTGTCGCCTATCGCGTCCGTCCCTTATGTCCCGTCCGTCGCATCCGTCCCTTCCCGCCGCCACTTGCCCGCTCCCCAAGGTGGCGTCAGCCCGAATTTTTTCAAATTTTCCTCTTGTTACCGGCTTGGATTTATGGTAAAGTAACCGTTCCCTTTCGTGTAGAAGTGTCATCTCGGATGGATGGCGCGGGGGGCGGGGTTTCCGTCTCCGCACGGAATGAATGAGGCTGTGTTTTCGTTCGTACCGCTAGGGAAAGCGGAAGAAACACACAGAAAGGTACACATGGCAAAAAAAGTCAAAGGCACCATTAAGTTGCAGATTCCCGCCGGCAAGGCGAATCCTGCACCTCCGGTCGGTCCTGCATTGGGCGGCCAGGGCGTAAACATCATGCAGTTCTGCAAGGAGTTCAACGCCAAGACGTCGGGACCGGACAAGGCCGGTCTGGTCATCCCCGTGATCATCACGGTTTACGCGGACCGCAGTTTCTCCCTCCAGTTCAAGAGCCCGCCGGCGTCGGTGCTGCTCAAGAAGATGGCTGGCGTGGAAAAGGGTTCGGGTGTTCCGAACAAGACGAAGGTCGGCAAGGTCACGAGGGCCCAGCTGGAAGAGATCGTCAAGATTAAGAAAGCCGATTTGAACACCTCCGACGTGGAAGCGGCGATCCGAATGCTCGCCGGCACCGCGCGGAACATGGGTATCGACATCGTCGATTAATCAGGAGAACGGATCATGATTAAACGTAGCAAGAAGTATGTTGACACCCTGAAAAAGGCGCCGAAGAGCCCCGTGAGCCTCGAAGAGGCGATCAACTTCATCAAGGCGAACCCGGGCGCGAAGTTCGACGAGTCCGTCGATATTTCCCTCCGTCTCGGAGTCGATATCTCGAAAAGCGACCAGACGGTCCGCGGTTCCGTCAGCCTGCCGAACGGCACGGGCAAGACGGTGCGCGTGATCGTGTTCGCCGCCGGCGACAAGGCCGACCAGGCCCAGGGCGCGGGCGCGGACGCGGTCGGGTACGAAGACCTGATCGAGAAGATCAAGGGCGGATGGCTGGATTTCGACGTCGCCATCGCGACACCGGACGCGATGAAGGAAGTCCGCAAGATCGCCCGCGTGCTCGGCCCCCGCGGCCTGATGCCGAACCCCAAGACGGGGACGGTGACGGACGACACGGCCGGCGCGGTCAAGGCCGCGAAGGCCGGTAAGGTCGATTTCCGCATGGACCGCACGGGCAACCTGTGCGTGATGTGCGGCAAGCGCAGCTTCGAGACGGGCAAGCTGGTCGAGAACATCCTCGCGATCGTCGAGGCGGTCAAGGCCGAGCGTCCGGCCTCCGCGAAGGGAACGTTCATCCGTGCCGCGACCGTCAGTTCCACGATGGGCGTGGGCATCCAGGTCGTTCTCAAGGATGAGAAGGCGAAGTAACGGAAGGAGACCAAACCATGTCTGAAGAGAAAAAGATGGGCGCACAGAAAATGAGGAGCGAGAAGGTCTCTATCCTCGGCGAGATCATCGACCGGGTGAAGAACTCCGAGTTCTGTTTCGTGTTGAATTACGGCGGCCTGAAGGTCGATGTGCTGACCGCCCTGCGCAAGGCGCTGAACGAGCAGCAGTCCCACCTGACGATCGTCAAGAACACCATTCTCGGCAAGGTCGCCAAGGAGCAGGGCTGGGATGACATCTCGGCAATGCTGACCGGACCGACCGCGATCGTGACCGGCAAGGGAGACGTCTCCGCCGTGGCGAAGATTCTCGTCGATTTCGACAAGAACAACGAGCAGGCGGGCGTCAAGGGCGCGAGCTTCGAGCAGAAGATCCTGTCCACGGAAGAGATCGTCGATCTCTCCAAACTCCCCGACAAGGACACGATGCGCGCCACGTTGCTCGGTACGCTCAATGCGCCGGCGCAGCAGTTCGTGCGTGTTCTCAACGCCTCCCTCCTCCAGGTCCTCTACGTCCTGCAGGCGAAGGCGGACAAGGAGCAGTAGCCGTATGGATTTGCGCGGCATGAGTGTGCCGCGCATGTGTAAAACAACCCCCGCCGTGCGCAGGACGCCGGCGGTTGCAAACAAGGATGCATGAAATGACACAAGAAGAAGTGATTGAGTATCTGAGCGGATTGACCGTTCTCGACATCTCCAAACTCGTGAAGGCTCTCGAAGAGAAGTGGGGCGTTTCCGCCGCCGCTCCTGTGGCCGTCGCCGCCGCCGGCGCCGCCGCCGCTGCCCCCGCAGCGGAAGAGAAGACCGAGTTCGACGTCATCCTCGCCAGCTTCGGCGCGAACAAGATCGATGTGATCAAGGTCGTCCGCGCGATCACCGGCCTGGGACTGAAGGATGCCAAGGATCTGGTAGAAGGCGCTCCGAAACCGATCAAGCAGGGCGTCAGCAAGGAAGAGGCCGAGAAGGTCAAGGCCGATCTCGAAAAGGCCGGCGCCAAGGTCGAACTCAAGTAGTTCACCCTGTGTTCAGACGCAGCGAGCCGGGCGGGAGCAGTCCCGTCCGGCTTGGTACGCCTGAACGACCCGACACAACCCTGCGGACGGTAGTCCGCAAGTTCCGAAGTATGAACCAGTTAACAAAGTGGCCGCTTACCACACTTCCGTTCACAACCGGGACAGGAACCCTTGCGGTTCACCTTTAATTCTCACGGGGACGCCGCGTCCCCTACTCATCAAACACAGGCGTGCCAAAGGCACCGCCGAAAAAAGGTAGGCATCGAATGGTTGAAAGAAGGACTTTCGGCAAGCTGAAGCCGGTTATGGAACCGCCAGACTTGATCGAGTTGCAAACCAAATCGTATGAGGATTTTCTTCAGCTCGGGACTCCTCCGACGAAACGCGAAGACAAAGGTCTTCAGGCAATCTTCCGCGAGACTTTCCCGATTGACAGTTTTGACGGGCGCTTCACCCTGGACTTTGTGAAATATGAAATCGGCGACCCGAAACTGAGCGCTCTCCAGAGCCTTGCCGAAGGCGTCACCTACTCGGCGCCTCTCAAGGCGACCTTCCGTCTGAAGGACGGGGAGGAAACCCGCGAGGAAGAGGTTTTCCTGGGCGAGATCCCCCTGATGACCAATGACGGCGCGTTCGTGATCAACGGCGCGGAGCGCGTGATCGTCTCCCAGCTGCACCGTTCCCCCGGCATCTGTTCGGAGGAGACCCCCCACCCGAACGGCCAAATGCTTTACTCCGTTCGCATCATCCCGGACCGCGGATCGTGGATTGAAATCCAGTTCGACTCCTCGAACCTGATCTGGGTCTATCTCGACCGCCGCCGCCGCCGCCGCAAGTTCTACGCGACGACCTTCCTGCGCGCGCTCGGCTTCGGCACGGACGAGGAGATCATGAAGGAGTTTTACAAGTTCATGTCCATCGACGTCCGGGAGATGTACGATCCCGACGTGCTGGAAAACCTCGTCGTCAAAGATGACGTGCTGGACTTGGACTCCGGCGCCGTGTTGGCGCGCCGTTACGACGCCGTCACCCAGGCGTTGCTCGCCCAGCTGAAGGAAGCGGGCCGCGACTACGTGGATGTGGTCGATGTCTCGACCGACAAGGGTGTCCTGATCAAGACGCTGCGCGAAGACGCCAAGTGCGGAATCGACAGTGAGGAAGAGGCTCTCAAGGACATCTACAAACGGTTGCGTCCGGGCGACCCGGCGACCGCCTCCAACGCCAAGACGTTGATCAAGCGTCTTTTCTTCGAGCCGCGCCATTACGATCTCGGAAAGGTCGGGCGTCACAAGCTCAACCAGCGCCTCAAGCTCTCCGGCAAGGTTCCGGAAGAGATGCGCACGCTGGACGAGAGCGGCGTCGATGTGATTGAAGCGATGAAGCTGCTGCTGCGCATTTACATGGGCGAAGAGCAGGTCGATGATATCGACCACCTCGGCAGCCGCCGTATCCGCACCGCCGGCGAACTGCTGGAAAACCAGTGCCGGATCGGGTTGGCGCGTACCGAGCGCCTCGTCCGCGAGCGCATGCAGATGTACGATCCCAATTCGCAGGACAAGAAACAGCAGACGCTCATGCCGAACCGCCTGGTCAACAGCAAGTCCCTCTCGGCGGTCGTGGCGGACTTCTTCGGGCGCAGCCAGTTGAGCCAGTTCATGGATCAGACGAACCCGCTTTCGGGCCTCGCCCACAAGCGCCGTCTCTCCGCTCTCGGTCCCGGCGGCCTGAGCCGCGAACGCGCGGGCTTCGAAGTCCGTGACGTACACCCCTCGCACTACGGCCGCATCTGCCCGATCGAGACGCCGGAAGGTCCGAACATCGGTTTGATCTCCTCGCTCGGCATTTACGCGACGATCAACCAGTACGGGTTCATCGAATCCCCCTACCGCGTCGTGCGCAACGGCAAGGTGACGGACGAGGTCCAGTACATGCCCGCCGACGTCGAAGAGAACTTCGTCATCGCGCAGGCGAACTCGGAACTGAAACCGGATGGTTCCTTCGCGACGGAAAAGGTGACCTGCCGTTACAAGACCGACTTCGTGGAGGTCGAGCGCAGCCGCGTGCAGTACATGGACGTGAGCCCGCGTCAGGTGGTCTCCATCGCCGCCGGCCTCATCCCCTTCCTGGAGCATGACGACGCGAACCGCGCGTTGATGGGCGCGAACATGATGCGTCAGGCCGTGCCGCTGCTGAAGACGGAGCGCCCGTATGTGGCGACCGGCCTGGAATGGCGCGCGGCTGCCGACTCCTGCGTCACCGTGCTGGCGGAAGAGGACGGAACCGTTGTCTATGTCTCCGCGACGGATATCGTGGTGACGAAGGACGGCAAGGTTCCCACCGGCAAGATCAAGAAGGACGAGTCGCCGAAGGAACAGAAGGACCGCGAGAAGCGCGAGCACAAGCAGGGTATCTACCGGTACCGTCTGCAGAAGTTCCGCCGTTGCAATGCGGGCACCTGCTTCAACCAGAAGCCGATCGTGACCGTGGGGCAGAAGGTCAAGAAGGGCGAAGCCCTAGCGGACGGTCCCGCGACGCAGGGCGGCGAGCTTTCCATCGGCAAGAACCTGATGGTCGCCTTCATGCCGTGGCGCGGATTCAACTTCGAAGACGCGATTCTGATCGCCGAGCACTGCGTGGCGAATGACACCTTCACCTCGATCCACATTCAGGAGTACGAGGTGGGCGCGCGCGACACGAAGCTCGGCCCGGAAGAAATCACCCGCGACATCCCGAACGTCAGCGAGTCCGACCTGCGCAATCTCGGCTCGGACGGCGTGATCCGCGTCGGCGCGGAAGTCAGTCCCGGCAGTATCCTCGTGGGCAAGATCACCCCGAAGAGCGAAACCGAGCTGGCGCCGGAAGAGCGTCTGCTCCGCGCAATCTTCGGTGAGAAGGCGGCGGACGTCCGCAACACCTCCCTCACGGTTCCGAGCGGCACGTACGGCATTGTGATGGATGTCCGGGTCACCTCCCAGCTGGAGACCTCGCGTCCTTTCTTCACCGAGTCGGAAGACCTCGTGGAAGGCGGGAAAGAACCGCGCGATATCGAGGCGGAACGGAAAAAGAAGCAGGAGGAGCTGGAGGGCGAGCTGACGGAAGCGCTGTGCAACCATCTGCTCGGCGAGAAGATCCCGCTCGACGTGATCGACGTGCAGACGCAGGAAGTGATCATTCCGCAGAACCGCAAGATCACCAAGACCCTGTTGAGCAAGCTGGCCGCTGCGCACGACCACATCCAGATCGAGAGCAGCCCCGTGCAGCAGCGGATCGAAGATATCATCAACCGCTTCCGCCCGCGGTTCGCGGAACTCAAGGATGCGCCGCTGGACGAGGCGAGCGAGTTTTCCGACCTGCCCGACCTGGGGAACGAGGGCGGCATCATCAAGCAGGTGCGCGTCTTCATCGCGGAGAAGAAGAACCTCTCCGTCGGCGACAAGCTCTCCGGGCGTCACGGAAACAAGGGTGTCGTTTCCCGCATCCTGCCGGACTGCGACATGCCGTTCCTGCCGGACGGGACGCCGGTTGACATCGTGCTGAACCCGTTGGGCGTGCCTTCCCGCATGAACCTGGGGCAGCTTTTCGAGACCTACCTCGGACTCGCCTGCAAGGTGCTCGGTTTCTACGCCGCCACGCCGGTGTTCGACGGGGCGCAGGAATCGGAAATCTGCGACCTGCTCGCCAAGAGCCGCGAGGTTCAGGAGAAACAGGGACAGGGCATGGTTCCGTGGATCTGCGAAGACGGCAAGACCGTCCTGTACGATGGGCAGACGGGCGAACCGTTCGACCAGCGCGTGATGGTCGGACAGATTTACATGCTGAAGTTGCACCATTTGGTGACCGACAAGATCCACGCCCGCGCGACGGGTCCCTACTCCCTCGTCACCCAGCAGCCGCTGGGCGGCAAGGCGCAGTACGGCGGCCAGCGCATGGGCGAAATGGAAGTGTGGGCGCTGGAAGCCTACGGCGTGGCGTACGCGCTGCAGGAACTCCTCACGGTCAAGTCCGACGACGTGTCCGGCCGCACCCGCATTTACGAGGCGATCGTCAAGGGGCAGAACACGCTGGACGCGAGCATGCCGGAGTCCTTCTCCGTGTTGATGCACGAACTGCGCGGCCTCTGCCTGGATATGCAGTTGCTGGGGTCTGACGGTCCGAAGAACGTTGACCTGGTTGACATTCCCGCGTTCTAAAAACAACCTTTTGCAATAGGAGAAAAAATGGTTAATCCTTACGCAGTCAAAGAAATGATGGGCATGCGCCCTGACGTCGGTTCTCAGTATGACGTCGTCAGCATCAAGCTGGCGGCGCCGGAGACCATCCGCGCTTGGTCGAAGGGCGAAGTCAAGAACCCGGAGACGATCAACTACCGGACCTACCGCCCCGAGCGCGACGGGTTGTTCTGCGAACGCATTTTCGGACCGACCCACGACTGGGAATGCGCCTGCGGCAAGTACAAGCGCATCAAGCACAAGGGCGTGATCTGCGACCGTTGCGGCGTCGAGGTGACGGTTTCCCGCGTGCGCCGTCAGCGCATGGGACACATCGAACTGGCCGTTCCGGTTTCGCACATCTGGTTCTTCAAATGCACACCGACCCGGATCGGTCTTGTGCTGGACAAGACCGCCGCCGACCTGGAACGCGTCCTGTACTACGAGGACTACATGGTCATCGAGCCGGGCGACACCCCGCTGCAGTACATGCAGCTGCTCACCGAGCAGGAGTATCGCGATGCGCTGGAGAAGTACGGCGAGAATTTCGAGGCGAAGATGGGCGCGGAGGCCGTTAAGTTCTGCCTCGCCCATGTCGATCTGGAACAGCTCAAGCAGGATCTCGAAGAGGAGATCGAGAACACGCGCAGCAAGCAGACGCGCAAAAAGATCACCAAGCGCATGAAGGTGTGCGAGGGATTCCGCCTGAGCGGCGCCAAGCCCGAATGGATGATTCTCGACTGCCTGCCCGTGATCCCGCCGGAACTTCGTCCGCTCGTTCCGCTGGAAGGCGGCAAGTTCGCGACCTCGGACCTGAACGACCTCTACCGCCGCGTGATCAACCGCAACAACCGCCTGAAGAACCTGCTCTCGCTGAAGACGCCGGATGTGATCATCCGCAACGAGAAGCGCATGCTGCAGGAAGCGGTCGATGCGGTCTTCGACAACGGCCGCCACGGCCGCGCGGTGGCTGGCGCCGGAAACCGTCCGCTCAAGTCCCTCAGCGACATGCTCAAGGGCAAGACCGGCCGTTTCCGCCAGAACCTGCTCGGAAAACGCGTCGATTACTCGGGACGCTCCGTGATCGTCGTCGGGCCGAACCTGAAGATCTACCAGTGCGGTTTGCCGAAGAAGATGGCGATGGTGCTCTTCGAGCCGTTCATCATCCGCCGCCTGAAGGAGAAGGGGCTGTGCCACACGGTCCGTACCGCGCGCAAGATGATCGAGCGTCACGACGAACAGGTCTGGGACATTCTGGAAGAGGTGACCAAGGGTAAGACCGTCATGCTCAACCGCGCCCCTACCCTGCACCGTCTGTCGATCCAGTCGTTCGAACCCGTCCTGATCGAGGGCGAGGCGATCCGCCTCCACCCGATGGTCTGCACGCCGTTCAACGCGGACTTCGACGGCGACCAGATGGCTGTACACGTGCCGCTGTCGGTGGAAGCCCAGCTGGAAAGCCGCTTGATGATGCTGGCGTCCAGCTCGATCTTCTCTCCGGCCTCGGGTAACTCCATCGTCACGCCGACGCAGGACATCTGCCTGGGTATCTACTACCTGACGATGCCCAGCCAGCAGGACAAGATGAACCACCGCGTTGCCGGGAAAGACCGCGCGACCAACGAGCACCTGCCGCTGTTCAACGACTACAACGACGTGAACTTCGCGTGGGATGACGGCTCCGTCAATCTTCACACCCGCATCCGTTTCCGCAACCCCGACTACGGGATTCCGGGACGCAAGTGCGGCGATCCGACGGTGCGCGTGTTGGAAACGACCGTCGGCCGCGTGATCTTCAACGAGATCTGGCCGGAGGAACTCGGCTTCATCAACGAGAAGATTGACAAGTCCATGCTGGGCAAGCTCATCCTGCAGTGCCATGCGGCGGCGGGACACGCCCGCACGATCGTCACGCTGGACAAACTGAAGGATCTCGGCTACAAGCACGCCTGCATGGCGGGTGTCTCCATGGGCCTGAAGGACATGATCCGTCCGAAGACGAAGGAGGCGATCATCCGCCAGGCCAATGCGGAAGTCGCCAAGATCGACAGCCAGTTCCAGACCGGTGTCATCACCGAAGGCGAACGCCACAACAAGATCGTCGATGTGTGGTCCGCCGCAACGGAAAAGGTTTCGGACGAACTCTACACGACCATCGACCAGAACGTCACCCCGGAAGTTCCCAACCCGACGGAAACGAACCCGGTGTACATGATGCTGGACGCGAAGGCTCGTGGTTCGAAACTGCAGATCCGTCAGCTCGCCGGTATGCGCGGACTGATGGCGAACCCCAGCGGCGAAATTATCGAGCGCCCGATCACCGCATCCTTCCGCGAAGGCCTCTCCGTGTTGGAATACTTCATCTCCACGCACGGTGCCCGTAAAGGTTTGGCCGACACGGCTTTGAAGACGGCTGACGCGGGATACCTCACCCGTAAGCTGGTCGATGTCTCCCAGGACGTGATCATTACCATCCAGGACTGCAACACCGTCAACGGCATCTGCGTCGAGGCGATCCAGGAAGGCGACGAAACGACCGTTTCGCTGCGTTCCCGCGTCTTGGGCCGTACCGCCCTGAACGACATTCTCGATCCCGCGAACGGCACACTGCTCGTCCGCGCGAATGACGAGATCGACGAGGCCGCCTGCGACAAGCTGGAGAGGGCGGGCATCGAATCGGTCTGGATTCGTTCCGGCCTGACCTGCGACGCCCCGCACGGCATGTGTGCGAAATGCTACGGGCGCGACCTTTCGACCGGTCATACGGTCGAGATCGGAACCGCCGTCGGCATCATCGCCGCGCAGTCCATCGGCGAACCCGGCACTCAGTTGACGATGCGTACCTTCCACATCGGCGGTACCGCCAACGCGGCAGCGAAGGTTCCGGAAATCGTCCTGCGCAAGCTCCAGAACGAAGACGAGAAGAAACCGATCAAGCGCTTCATGAAGTACGTCGATCTCCGTGTCGTCGTGAACGAGGAAGGCAACACGGTCGTGCTGAACAAGAATGGCCAGTTGCAGATCGTGGACAACGCCGGCAACGAGCTGGAATCCTTCTCGCTGCAGATCGGCACGAACCTCCTCTTCGGCGAAGGGCAGGAAGTCCATATCGGCGACAAGGTCGCGGTTTGGGACCCGCACTCCATCCCGGTCCTCACGGAAAATCCCGGTCTCGTCAAGTTCGACGACTTCGTGGAAGACGTTTCCGTGCGCAGCGACCAGGATCTGGACACCGGCGTTACCACGCTGATCGTTCTGGAAACCAAGGAAGACCTCCACCCGCAAATCAGTATCGTGGATCCCTCCGACCAGAAGAAGGTCTTGGGCATGTACCTGATTCCTGCCGGCGCGGTCGTCATGGTGAAGGAAGGCCAGAAGGTCACCCAGGGCATGATGCTCGCGAAGACGCCGCGTAAAGAAGCGAAGACCCGTGACATCACGGGCGGTCTGCCGCGCGTCTCCGAACTCTTCGAAGCCCGCACGCCGAAAGATCCCGCCGAAATCTCGCGGATTGACGGTGTGGTCAGCTTCGGCGAACGCCAGCATGGCCGTCGCAGCGTCATCATCAAGGATCCGGCCTCCAATTCCGAGGACGTCCACCTGATTCCGATGAGCAAGCAGGTTGTCGTCTTCCCCGGTGACCAGGTCAAGAAGGGACAGCAGCTGACGGAAGGCTCGATCATCCCGCAGGAGATTCTCTCCGTCTGCGGACCGCAGGAATTGCAGAACTACCTCGTCAACGAGGTGCAGCAAGTCTATCGTCTGCAGGGTGTGAATATCAACGATAAGCACATCGAGATCATCGTGCGCCAGATGCTCCGCAAAGTCACGATCACCAATCCCGGTGACACGGAATTCCTGTGGGGCGAGCAGATCACGCGCCAGAAGTTCCTCGAAGTCAACGAGGAGATCACCGCCGAAGGAAAACGCCCGGCAGAAGCGCAACCCGCCCTGCTCGGTATCACCAAGGCCGCGTTGGAGACGGACAGCTTCATCTCCGCCGCATCCTTCCAGGATACGACGCGTGTGTTGACGGACGCCGCCACGACGGGCCGCGTGGACGAACTGCGTGGATTCAAAGAGAACGTCATTCTCGGTCACCTGATTCCCGGTGGAACCGGTTTCCCGCTCCATCGCCATATCAAGCTCGTCCCGTTGGCCGAGCCGATCAGCGAAGAGGAGATGGAGAAGCTGCGTCAGGAGGCGAATGCCTCCGACGAGTTGTCCGGCAACAGCCTCAGCAACATTCAGGATCCGATTGACGAAAAGGATAATGAACCGGAAGAGGCGTTCCCGATTGTCGTGTCCTCCGACGAAGAATAACCGGCGGCATCCCGACAATGCAAAGAGGGGCTTTGCTTTGGCAAAGCCCCTCTTTTTGTTTTTCATGTTGCCCCAATTCTGATACAATGTCAACCGATTTGTTCACTTCCCACTACGAGGTATCTGTCATGAAAGTCGCTTCACTCATTTTGTCTCTTCTCTGTTCAACCGTCCCCTTGCTTGCGGAAATGCCGACTCGCGGCATCTGCGCACATCGGGGGGACAACGCCTGTTTCCCGGAAAACACCGTCCCCGCCTTTCTCTCGGCGGCCGAAAAACATGCCGCGATGGTCGAGATGGACGTCAAGCGTTGCAAAACAGGCGAATTGATCATCCTTCACGACGGAACCGTGGATCGGACAACCAACGGAAAAGGGAAAGTCTCCGACCTGACATTTGACCAGCTCCGTTCCTTGGACGCGGGCGTGAAGAAAGACCCGAAATTTGCCGGAACCAAAATCCCGACTTTCGATGAGGCGATCGACTGCCTTCCCAAGGATGGCATCTGGATCAATGTACATTGCTCCGCCGACGTGACAGTCGAAGTCGCCGAGAAAATCCGGCAGAAGGGACGCCTTCATCAAGCCTTTATCGCCAGTTCCCTTTCCGCCCTGGCAAAAGCGAAGAAAGCCGTCCCGGAACTCCTTACCTGCAACATGAGCCGTCCCGGCAAATGGGGAAAATCGTGGCCGGCCGAACTCAGCCTGAAGTACGCGACAGACACCGTGGAGAACAAGTGCGATTTCCTCCAGCTGATCGTTCCCTGCGAGGAATCCCATACCAAACTTCTGCACGATGCCAAAGTCAAGGTAAACTACTTCAAATGCGATGCACCAGACCGCATCCCGAAACTACGGAAAATGGGTGTCGATTTTATCCTGACCGATCAGCTGGACAGAATGATGGGCGCCGACCGCTAGCGGCTGGCGGCTGGTTGTGCGGCATACATGCCGCACCACAAAAAAACCGCAACGCCTCTCAGCTTCCCCGCATCTCAGCTCTTCCCCGCCACTTCCTTCTGCGCCAGCACCTTACCGTCGGGAGAAAGCAACTTCACGGTCAATGTATTCCCCTGAATCGTGCAGTGCGTCAGCGTCGGAAGGGACCATTGGCGTGTCGTCGTCAGGTTATTGCCGCCGCCGATGACCATCGGATAGGGGCGTTCGGGACGCGCGTCGTCGCAAGCCCAGTTGTGCAGATGCGCACCCAGCAACAACGTGACGCCCGCGTTCTCCAAGACGGCGTGGAGTTTGCGCACTCTGGGCAACCGCTGACTCCAAATCCTTCCGCTCCCGCAAACACCGTCGGGCGGGATGTGCATGAAAACGACGCGGAACTTCGCATCTTTCCATGCCGGCGAGGAGACCTCCTCGGCCAGCCATTGCGTCTGGTGCGCAATGTAATGCTCGAAATCGACCAGGCCCGAATACTCCTTGTGGTCGTCGGCCTTGTCCTCGCCCGTATCGACAAAGACGAACCGGGCGTTTCCCAGCGTGACCGCGCCGTAGTAATGCCCGTTCTGAAGGGCGACATAGTCGCGCAAATGGCGGGCGAACTTGCCGCGTGTCTCGTGATTCCCGCGCAGGTACCACATGGGCGCACGGGTCTGGCGCGCCACATACGCGAGCGGAGCCATCAGGCATTTGCAGACGCCCGGTTCGTCATCGATGTGGTTCATGATGTCTCCATTGAAAACCGTGAAGGAAAGCGCCCCCTCAAGACGCTTGCAGAGCGCCGGATAAATCTCCAGCTTGTTGTGTACATCGTTGAACATCGCGAAGGAAATCGTTCCATCGGCCGGCACCACCGCATTGATCTCTCCCTCGTAAACAGCCTCCTCGGCGGAACGGACCACGCGATACGGTCCAAAGGACGTGAACGCGCGGCTTCGCACCCGGTAACGAAACGGCTTCGCGGGCGAATATCCCGAAACGGTGATCTTGTGAATGCGGTCGCAAGCATCGACCAGTAACCCGTCGCGTTCGTTCCAGGCGCGTTTCCAGGTCTCTCCGTCGTCCTGGCTCCATTCCACCCAACCTTCCGCCTCTTTCGAGGTCATCCAGACCAACCCCACTTCCGTCTCGCTGATCAACTGGACATGCGGTTTCACGCAGATCAAGTGATCCGGGTCCAGCATCTCTCCCACTTCGACTACGTCAGTCTTTTCAGCCGGAGGCGGCGTCTGCCCTTCCAGCTTGATCGTCGAAGCGATGGTTGCCCCCATCGAGGCCATCAAAAACTCACGTCTCTTCATTTGAACTCCTCTCCATACCTGCCGCGACACGACCGCCCCCTAGCGGTAACTCTGTGTTTCCAGAAAGACCTTCAAGTCTTCCAGCGCGTCGTTCATCTCATTGCGGAAAAGCGGGGAAATCATCCGGTACACCTCGCGCGAGTTGTAATACAGCCCTTGCGCGATACGCTTGGTGTCGCGACCGCCCGGCGTCAGCCAGGACCAGACGACACGGCCGTTTCGGTCGCGCAGAATCAACTGCATCTGGAGTACGGTCCGGGAACTGTTGATCGGCGCACCCAGCACCCACGCCACCACGCAAACTTTCATCATGCAGTAAACCCAATAGGAACGCGCATAATCCATGCGCATCACCCGTCCCGTAAGCGTGTAATCGAACCGGTCAGTGGCTTCCCCCTCCTCGCACACGTGGACATCGGAGAACAGGCGGCTGTGCGCAAGGCTGATGGCCGCCGCACGCGTTACGTCCCCTTCCATGCGCAACGGAAAGTAGTGCGGATAAAACGACTCGATACGATCTGCATAACACCCACCGAATGGGACAAAAGGAATCCACGAGACCCAGAGCCAGTTCGACGCCTTGTACCCGCGCTCGTCGGTGAACTGGACCACGCCCAGCGTGGGACGATTCGGCGGCACATCGTGGAAGACGACCATCTTGTCACTCCCGCTTGCGCGAGGCGGATAACTGAACACCGCCTGATTCGAGGTACATCCCGAACCGCACAGAAGAATCGCCGCGAGCAACAGGCAGACCGCTGGACGAATCAGACGAAAAGCTCTGGCAAGATGGATTTGCATTCCGTGAACGAATGGATCAGATGGGTTGGTTGATGGGGCAACAGTTCCGCTTCCGTGCAGGAGGTCGTGATCGCGATGACGCGCATCCCCGCCGCGCGTGCCGCATCGACCCCGGCGAGCGAGTCCTCAAAGACCACGCACTCGCTCGGATCAACACCGACCTGCCGCGCCGCCTCCAGATAGACATCCGGTGCGGGCTTGTGTCGTTTGACCTGGGAATCATCGATGACTCGCGAAAAATAGGAGCGGATCTGCAATCCGTCCAGCACGAAATCCACGTTGGCGGGCGGGGCGGAAGTTGCCACCGCGCAAGGGGCGCCGCTTCGGCGGATCGCCTCCAACAACTCGTGAAGACCATCCGGCAAACGCAGATGCGGACGGCAAAACTCGCGGTACGCGGCCTCCTTGTTCACCTCCGCGAACTTGGTCTCTTCGTCCGTCGGCTCCCGCTGCAGGACAACCCGCATGAACGCGCGGTTGCTGCGACCGAAGAGTCCCTTGATCTCCTCCAGGGAAAGTTCCCTTCCCCACTTGCGCGAACACTCGCGCCAAGCCTGGATGTGGTAACGCGCGTTATCCACCAACACGCCGTCCATGTCAAACAAATACGCGCTCATAGCTCACACATTGAAGAGGAAGTGCATAACGTCGCCGTCCTGGACAAGGTATTCCTTCCCTTCGACGCGCATCAGTCCCTTTTCCTTCGCGCCCTGTTCCCCGTGGTTATCCACGTAGTCCTGATACGAAATCACCTCCGCGCGGATGAACCCGCGCTCGAAATCGGAATGGATCACGCCCGCGCACTTCGGGGCCTTCCACCCGCGATGGAAGGTCCACGCCTTCACCTCCATCGGTCCCGCCGTGAAGTAACTCGCCAAACCCAGCGTGTGATAGGCGATACGCGCGGTCTGATCCAGCCCGCTTTCCTTCAACCCGTAGGAGGAGAGGAACTCCGCCCGCTCCTCGTCGGAAAGCCCGGCCATCTCCGCTTCCATCTTCGCGGAAATCACGATGACGTCGCACCCGCGCTGTTTCGCAAACTCACGCACCCGCCGCACGTTCTCACCTTCCTCCGCAAGATCCGCCTCGCCGACATTCGCCACGTAGATGATCGGCTTGTCTGTCAGCAGCTTGATGCGGTTCAGGTCCTCGATGAGCGGGGAGGTCTCGCCACGCGGGAAGGTCAAGGCGGGATTGCCCGCATCCAAATGCGCTTCCAGTTCCTTCATCGCCTCCAGCGCGGGACGCGCTTTCGGATCGGAGTGGGCCTTGCGCGAAAGGTTGTCAATCTGCTTCGCCAACGTGTCAAGGTCGGCAAGAATCAACTCCGTCTCGATTGTCTGGATGTCGCGGATCGGATCGACGCTCCCATCGACATGCACGACATCGTCATCCGTGAAACAGCGCACCACATGCAGAATCGCGTTCGTGTCGCGAATGTCGGAGAGGAAAGCGTTGCCGCGCCCCTCCCCCTTGCTCGCGCCCTTCACCAGTCCCGCGATGTCAATGAAATCGACAGTCGCCTTTACGATCTGTTTCGGGTTCGCGATTTTCGCCAACTCGTTCAGTCGCTCATCACTCACGGGAACCATCGCCTTGTTCGGCTCGATGGTACAGAACGGATAGTTCTCGGCGGCCGCGTTCTGGGCGTGCGTCAAGGCGTTAAAAAAGGTGGATTTACCGACATTGGGCAATCCGACAATACCGACAGAAAGAGACATATTCCACAATCCTCTAACGTAACGAAAACGAAGTTATGGTAGCACACCCCAACCGATTCTCCAAGCAAATTCGCTTGGCTATACATTCGAGGTTAGGTGGTTGGGTGGCTAGGTGGAGGGTGCGTAGCGCCAGCTGAGAAGCGAGTGGCGGATTGGGTGGTTACTTGGGGGGTTGGGATAAATGGTTCAATCGTCGCTGGCGCGACTTGAAATCGGCAGTCCGGATGAACAAGGACGGTCGCTACAAGCCAACACCTACAAACCAACAACGTGCCGACAAGGTCCGAGTTTTGAACGGGTCGCGCCCCGTCGCGACCGCAACACGGAACACGCGAAACAGGACAACGCATAATCGGGTGACGGGTGGCCGGCAGTAAACGCAATCGACTGCTATCGAAGGTAATCGACTGCTATCGACCATCAACAAAGAACCCCTCCTACCCCGCACTACTTTTCAAGCGGATCGTACTTCGCGGCGCGGAGGCGTTCGCCTTCCCAAAACTCCTGGAAGTTTTGCTGGAATTTGGGCAGGTCGATCTCGGCGAAGGCTTCGAGTGTCGCCTTGACCCCGTCGCGCGTACGTGCCAACGCCTCCGCGTATCGGGGAAGGATTTCCCGGTACCCCTCCGGCGCGACACCGGAAGGCACCCCTTTCTGCAGGTAGTAACAGAGTCCCCACGCAATCGCGTAGTTGAGTCGCCGTTCCCCATCCCACTGCGCGTAGAAGTCTTGGTATGACGCGGTCAGCAGTTCGGGCAATTTGGCGACGGCGGCACGAAGGTTGTCCTGCAGCAGATACGCCTTGTCCAGATCCTCGGTGAAGATGACCTTGCCGCGTCCGTTGAGCGAACCGGCCTCGAAGAAACAGGCGTGTCCCTCGTTGAACCAGGCGGCCGGCTGGATCATCGCGTAGGCATGGGAGATGTACTGGTGGAAGGCCTCGTGCTGAACGGTCGGCAACATCACCTCGATTCCCGCATTCTGGAAGAGTACCAGCTCGCGTCGCATCGGCATCCACACGGCGGCCGTCCAGGCACGGTCTTCCCCGACATACCGCTTGTAATCCTCCTGCATCTGGAAGACGCGGATCACCGCGACATCCTGTCCCTGCGTGTCCAGCGGCGGCAACAAGGCGGCGTAGGCGCGGTGGAAAAGCGGCAGGAGCTTTTGCAATTCGCGCAGAAACGACTTGCCGATCTCCGAATAGACATCGGAGAGCATCACGTACCCTTCCGACTCGGCCACCCACCAGTCATCGTAGTTCTCGACACTTTTCCGCGCCGCCTCGCGGATCGGGCTGTAGGGAAACGTCTCGGCCTGTTTCTTTCCGTCCGGGAAAACCTCGGACGACGTGACGCCATCCGTTTCCGTCCTACCCGGCAGACGAATCTTCCCGATGAATTCTTCCTCGAAGCTTTCCTTCCACGCCTTGTAATCCGCAACCGCCGGCATCTCCGCCGTCACGCAGAACCAGTCGGGGGAATGGTTGTTGGCGGTATGACGCGGACGGAACGCATAAATCAGCCGGGAGGCATCGTTCGAGTAACAGAGTACTCTCTCCAGTACAAAACCGTTGATGTCCCGTCTCTCAGGCGGATAAACGGTCGCATCGACAAAGGTCGCCACCCATTCGTCCACCTGCGACTGCTTTTTGGGGTCGATCTGATAGCGCGTCTCCTCGATCTTGTGGAGGAAGGTGTCCCGCGTAACGGGCGCGAGTTCCCCGCTCTCTTCGTCTTCCGCGAATTCGGGGAACCGGCGGGTGATACGTCCCAGAATCAGGCGGTCGCCGTATTCATCGACCCAGCGCGCGCAGCACTCCCGTCCATACCACAGTTCATAGGGGGAGTAACGATCCTCGCGCAACAACGTGGAGGTGCGATTCACTGGAAGGAAGGTGTGCGTATCCGGCATCGGGAGCGGGTCTGCCTTCGCCCGCGAGAGACGCGGCAGAACCAGTCCGATGTGCGGGAAATGTTCCGCCCTCTCGAAGTGCATTTCCGCGTGGACGGCGGCAACCAAACAAGTCGCCGCCAAACACGCCGTTCCGATTTCTCTCCCGATCCGATTCATCCTAGACTCCTCGCTTGGGTTTCCGCGCTGGGCCGCACAGCAACCGCGGCCGCAGCTCCGAGTTCTCACTCACCCGTTTTCTTCGTCCTTCCGCCTGCTAGAGCAATTCCTTCAGTTCGTCGGGGATCTGGCTCTTGATTTCCGAGTCGTACGGCTTCCCCTCGCCCAGGTTTTCGGGATATTCGGAAACCTGCAGAAGCGCCTTCTTCGCCTCGTCCTTCTTGCCCGCGCGGAATGCCTCGGTCGCCAGCCCGATCCAAGCCCGGCGCCAGATCGCGTGACCGCCGTTGTTGTTCTCGGACGGCAGGATGCGGATGCGGCGCATCAGCTCGACGCACTCGCGGAATGCCTTGTTCCGTACCAACGCCTCGGCGTGCGCAAGCTGGATGGGATTGTTCTCCGGATATTTGGCGAGGTATTCCTTGGTAACCGCCAACGCCGCTTCCCACGAGGAGGCGGCAGCCTCCAGACGGTACTGCGCATAGCCGACACGCCACGAATCGCTCAACGCCTTGGCGTTCTTCAGGTCGGCGCGCGCCTCATCTCCCTTGAGGAACTTGGCGCGGTAGAGGTAGAAGGTAGCGGAATCGGGATTCGCGCAGGTTGTCAGCAACAGTTTCGCGCCCTCGGTATCCCCAAAGTACGCCTTGAGCACGGCGAACCAGTACCGGAACTTCCATCCCGTGTTGGTCTCGCACGCCCAGCGCAAGGCGGGAATCGACTCACGCCGGAAGACGAGCGTATAATCAATCGGCAAAGAGGACGCCTTGCGCAACGCATCCTGCGCCTCGTCATCGCGTCCCAACCGGTGCAGCACATACGCCTTGCGGATCAGGGCGATCGGAGAATTTTCCGCCAGCCCGAAGATTTCCAGCGCCTCCTTCCAGCACGCAGCCTCCTCATACCAGCCGCCCAGCTCGATGCACGTCTGGTCGGGAAATTCGTTTCGTACCAGCGCGAAGAACTCCCTGCCTTTCTGCTCGTAGCGCGCCCCGTGGAAAAGCGGGAAGCGATCCAGCGACCACTCGGCCAGTTCCTGCGCTTTCTCGTTCAATCCAAGCTGGCGGTGGCAGACGAGACCGGCCAACTGCGCGTCGAGATTCATCGCGTTGGCGAGGAGGCTTCGTTTCACCGTCTCCAACGCCTCACTCCATTTGTTCTGCGCCATCAGGCACTTCGCGATCTTCGCGTAGGCCGCCGAACGGTAGAGCGGCGAATAGGCGGCGAGTCCCAGCCGTTCCATCGCCGTGTCGCGATCTTCCTCCTCCATCGCCGCAAGGCCATCGACATAGTTGGCGAGCGCGTCGTAGGTGTCGAGGCTGAGCGCGTGCGCGGCGAGCTTGCGCGCCTCCGCGCAGTCGCCTCGCCGCAGGCGGAGTTCGGCGAGCAACCCCAGCGCGGGAACGAAGTGCGGCTCCTTCTCCAACACGGAGCGCAACAGTTTCTCCGCCTGTCCGTCGAGACGCTGGCGGTACTTCTGTTCGCCCTGGACGTAGAGACCGTATGCGGACTCCCAGTTGAAATCTGCAGGAATCTTGCCGGGACGGGCAACCGGCGGATGGTTGGTGGCGGCGGCATCCAACTCCGCGCGGGAGTGGACCGCCCCCCATTTCTCCTCGAAGAAATCGGTCGCGCCCGGCGCGAACGACGCGTGCTTGAAGGGCGTCTTCATCGAATTGTCGCCGGGCTGGTTGAAGCATCTGCCGGATTGCAGTTCCACATATTGTCCGTCCGCGTCGGTGAGAAGGTCTTCCCAGATGGCGCCGCTTCGGGAGAGCGCCCAAATCCAGACCTTGCGTCCGTACTTGTCGTACACTGCGTTCTCGTGGATCGAACCGAAGTTCTTCTCGGGCCACCAGACACCGTACATCCCCGTGTTCCCGTCAAGCACGTGGTAGGACTTCGAACCGCCAAACGCATTCTCCGCGTAGGTCGAAAGGTCGTGCCCCTCCTCGTCGATACTCCACGCGTGAATGTCGCCGCCATGCCCGATGTAGCTCTTGCCAGGAAAGACGAAGCGGGGATTCCCCTGCGCGGAGAACGCCGCGTTCATCCACTGGTAATACGGGCCCGACAGGTTCGCGCCGTTGAACCAGGTGGTGCGCGTCAGGAAGTAATCCGCATCGGCGGGAAGCCGTACCTCCACCTGCCAAGTCGTGCGGTTGATCCACTCTGTCGCCGACGCGAAGTAGCTGACGCTGCCGTCGGCGTTCTCGCGCGTGAAGGTATCGACGGGCGTCGCGGAGGTCGGCGCGTGGCCGATGATCCCGAAGTTGAACTCGATGCCGCCCGAACTCCACGGCCCGCGCATCGCGATGTCGCGGAACTTGGCCACATGGTTGAAGTAGATGAAATCGCAGCCGCTCTTTTTGTCGGTCGCGCCCCACACCTTGCCGCCGACTTCGGGAAGCATGACCACGCGCACCTTGTCGTTCTCCAGCGTCACCGTCTTCCAGACGCGGTTCGATGCGGTCGCCGTCGATCCGTCAAACCGAAAATACGGATACATCGCGGAATCCGTATTCGGCACGGGGTTGGGATCGGAGAAACCGTAGGTCGGCAGCTCCATCGTCCCCTCCGTCACGGTCGCCGCCGCCCACAGGCAGTTCGCCAATCCCATCGCCAACGCAGAAATCATCACTCGTTTCATCTCGAATCCCCTTTCCCACTTCAAAACGTTTACTGGTACACACGCCCCTTGTGCCGAAGCCATCCGGAGACATGGCGGCGGGCGGGATCCAGATGCGTCCAGTGGATCACGCCGCCCTTCTCGTTCTCCTGATACTCCCCGAAAAACTCCACGGTGTCACCGACCTGCAATCCCTCGATGCGCGGCGCCAGCGTGGTGTTGTGTGCCACGAGCAATGTCTTGCCGGCCGCATCGCGCAGTATGAACTTCTGGTGCCGAGTCCCTTGCGTGTCGTCATTCAACAACTTGATCACCACGCCCTTCCCCTCGACATTCTTTCCGACCACGTATGCAGGGACAGGCGCGTCCTTCTCGGACTTGCCACCGCGCGGTTGCGCGACCGGGTCCTCCGTCTTCCCGCCTGAACTCCCCGTCTGCGCGAGAACAGACTCGACCAGGCCGCGCAGCGGTTCCGGCAGCTTCTCCACCTTCCCGTTCAGGGCGCACCAGGAACACACCGAAACGACAACAACAATTGCTATCGATATTATTCGTGTTTTCATGTAAACTATTCTACATTCTTTTTGTTCAATTGGCGATTCGAAAAATCAAGGCGGTGTGAAATGGTTCAAAACGAGGTGATTACAGGCACGGTGGAAAAACTGGTGTACGGCGGCGACGGGCTCCTGCGCGTGGACGGCTACGTCGTCTTCGTGCCGCGTTGCGCGACCGGGGAAACGGTCGAGGCGCGCGTCGTACAAGTGAAAAAGAATTTCGCGAAGGCGGAACTGATCCGTGTGGTCGGAGAACCTTCCGCTGACCGCGTGGCGGACGACCCGACGAGCGAGACGCCCGGATGCGTCTATGCGCACCTCTCGGAAGAAGCGGAGTTGCGTGAGAAGGAGGAGCAGCTGCGCCAGTTCCTCCGCCATCTCTCGGTTCCGAAGGTGGGCAAGGACGACAAACGTCTGCCGCACCCGCCCTACCCCATCCTGCCTTCTGTCGCCGCACCATCCGGCGTGAACTACCGGAACAAGATCACGTTGCGCGCGGATGTCGTGGATGGTGAGACGAAACCGATACTCGGGTACATGGAGGAAGGAACGCACACGGTCGTAGATATGCCGACCTGCCCGCTGGCGTGTCCCGCGATCAACGACGCGCTCGCCGAATTCCGCAAGACGGAGGCGTTCGCCCAGTTGCGGAAGGGCGAGCAGGTGGCCTTCCGCGCCACGGCGGAAGACGGCGTGACGATCTTGAAGTATGCGCCCGTCAAAGGATACCGTAAACCCGGTCGGCCGTTGATCTGGGATGAGGAAACGAAGCAGTTCGTGAAGATGGACGAACTCCCGTGGCTATGGGAATCCATCGGCGAGAGCGGGTTCCTCGTGCCCGCCGACGGGTTCTTCCAGGTGAATCCCGCAATGGGCTGGAAGCTCGTGCAGACCGTCACCGACTGGTTCGGGGAGGACGCGGAACGCTATCCGGAAATCCTCGACCTCTACTGCGGTGTCGGCGTCTTCGGCATCGCCTGCATGCGGTGCGGCGGGGAAAGGCTGTACGGCGTCGAAGAGTCGCTCTCGTCAGTCGAAGCCGCCCGCGAGAACGCCAAGCACTGGTGCGGCAACTCGCACTTCACGTGCGTTTCTCTCGGCGGTGCCCGCCGGTTGCGGAGCAACTGGCTGCACGACCCTTCGCGCACGACGGTCATTGTCGATCCGCCGCGTGGCGGACTCTCCGCCAATACGGTGGAATCGCTGGTTGCCGCCCGTCCTCCGCGCATCTTCTACGTCTCGTGTGATCCCGCCACGCTGGCCCGCGACCTCCAGCTCTTCATCGATGGCGGATACCGGATCAGGCGTACGCAACTCTTCAACCTCTTCCCCCGCACGGCGCGTTTCGAGACCGTGGTCGAACTGCGCAGCCACCGCTGGAAGCTCTCGTAAGGATACCGGACACGACTGGTATCCGAAACGCACCGTTCGAAGTAGTCGGTAATTTCCGTGGAATGTCTCATGGATGAATCCTGTCGAAGAGAAGGGCCAACCGCCAGCGTAGTCGTCCCCTTCTGGAATGCGGAGGCGACGCTTGCCGATTGTCTCGAATCGGTGTTGCGCCAGAGCGAACGCGACTTTGAGTTGATTGCGGTGGATGACGGATCGACAGACGGATCGCTGGCGGTCGCCCGAGCCGTTGCCGCGCGAGACGCGCGCGTTCGGGTTGTCACGCACGACCGGAACCGCGGACTCTCCGCCGCTCGCAACTCCGGACTCGATTGCGTCTCAGGCACCTTTCTGTTCTTCGTCGATTCCGACGATGTGGTGCTGGAACACTACCTCGCCTCTGGCATCGCCGCCCTGCGCGACGCCGGCGCGGATTACGGTATCGCGCCCTATCGTCTCAACAGCAGCGACGAACAACCACCTGCCGCCTCACCGATTATCCCCTTGAAGGGAGCGTACCGCTTTTCCAAGCCGGAGGAGATCGTGCGCGACTACCTGCCGAAAGTCATCGGCTATTCACTTTCCGACATTGGGAAATGGATCCGAACCGGTACGCACCCCTACTCCTACCGTGAATGCGCGGGAGTCTGGCGTTGCGTGTACAGGCGGGAGATTGTGGAACGGGAAAAGATACGATTCGACGAATCAGTACATCTGTTTGAGGATGCGATGTTCAACACCGATTATCTGCTCGCCTCGAGCTCGATGACCGATTTTCCCGATGCGCAATATGTCTATCGGGTACGCGACACGGGTTTGGTGGGAACAAGCCACCAGCAACACTGGCTGATCCCCAACAAGCTGGCGTTGCTTCGGCACCGGAACCGGCTGGCGGCGAAATACGGTGGCGCGATTCGTCCGCTTTACAGAGGCTCGACCCTTCTCTCCCTCTGCGAAATCATTCGCGCGCTCCTCCTCCTGCGTAAGCCATTCGGACAAAACCTCCGCACTCTCCCCGCATTCCTCAAAGAAGCGACCTTCCCAAAAGCGGAAAGAGAGAAACCAATACGCGAACGCGCCAACTGAGAAGCGGAGAGGCAGAGATCGGGAGGGGCGCGCTCCGTCGCGACCGCAACACATTCCGTTTTCCGCGCTGGGACAGCGCGTGCATAAACCCAACCGCCTGATCCCTACCGCCTACTCGAAAACGAGTTCTCCGCCAGCCATGATTTCCGCGTGGCGAAGGAAGAGATCGTGCGGGGTACCGTTCAGTTTCACGGAACGGAAGGTATCTCCTTTGGAGCGGATGACGAATTTCTTTCCGCCCGGCAGCTCGATCTCGACTTTCGGATAGGCGCAACCATGCAGCACGTAGAGATCCTGTCCGGCAAGCGGGAAGAAACCGAGCTTTAGAAAGACGTAGAGGGAACTCATCGCCCCCGAATCGTTGTCACCGGGCAGATCGTCACCGGCGAAAAGTTTCGCCACCTCCCGCGCCCATTTCGTCACGAGATCCCCTCGCCCGACGTAGGCGAACAACCAAGGGATCTGGAAGCTAGGCTCGTTTCCAAAATCGGCCAGATGGTTTTCAAGCGCATACGAGAGTCGTTCGCGGAAGGCATCCTTTCCGCCACAATATTCCATGAGATGCGGAATGTCATGCGGCACGAAGAACGAATACTCCCAACAGTTCGCCTCGTAGAAATCCGTGTTGAAGCCGCCTCGCGGATCGGTGTTGGAAAAGGTGCCGTCTTCACGTCTCGCACGAACAAAACCGCGCACGCCGCTCTGCTTGTCCACGGCGGTTGTGTCCCACACATTCGTCCAGTTGCCGGAACGCGCACGGAACTTCGCGGACAGTTCCGTCTCGCCCAATCCCGCCAGCACCTCCGCGCAACACCAGTCCTGGTAGGCGAAACTCATCGTCGCGGAACCTGACTTGAACCGACCGCAGTAGTCCTCGCGTCCCACGGCGAATCCCCGTTCGCGGTAGGCGGGCGTGCGTCCGTTCCAGCGACTGCGCAGGAGAGGAGCGATACGTGCCCAATCGATTCCCGGTATCTTCTTCGCCCAGGCGTCCGCGATCACGTAATCGACCTCGTCACCGCCCTGCCCCGCCTTGAAGTCAATGCCGGAGGTGTACCCGGTTTCGCAACGCCCGTTCCGTTCGAAACGGTCCGCGAAGGAGTTCACGTTCGCGGCAAACGAATCGGGATCCACGATTCCCATGAGCGGGAAGAGCGTACGCCACGTGTCCCAAAGCGTGTAGTGGTCATCCCAACCGATCCCGTCCGCAGTACGGTCGCGCGGCTGCACGAAAGTCTGGGCGAGCTGGGAGTAGAACCGGCGACGCTCGGCGGCATCGATGCCCTCTACGCGGACACGCGAAAGAACCTTGTCCCATTTCGCCTTGGCGGCAGCCGCGATGTCTTCCACGCTCCGTCCCGCAAGTTCCGCCTGGAAGTACGCCTTCGCCTGAGCCTCGTCCTTGAACGAAACGGCAATGCGGTGGATGCCCGTATCGGCATCCGTCTCCTCGTAAGCGTAACACCGGTACGGAGCGGGATTCCAGTTCCCCGTGAACTCACCGTTGCGGTTCACGCAATCGTCCTTGGCGAGCTTGCAACGACGATTCAGCGGGAATGCGCGCGGTTGCCCGTCGGCCGAACGCACACGGTACACAGCACCGTGCGCCGTCGCTGAGACATCCACATCCAGACCGTCCTTTGCGAGACGCACACGCAGGAGGTAGGGATGCGACTCCCGGATCTCCATATCCGACGGATCGCAGACATAACGGAAAATACCGTAACTCGGCGTACCGCCCGTCCCCTGCGCATGCAACTGGGAGAACCCCACGACCTTATCGCCTGGCCACCAACCGCTCGTGGGAGGGCCGAATCCGTGTCGCGCCCCCTTGGGACGCTCGTGCGGTGACGGCCAGAGGGAATCGGGAGAAGGATGGGTCGAACCGTGCGGCACGCACGGTCCCAACACGTTGCTCCCATGAGAACGGTCGGTACCGATACGCATATCGACGAATTCCGACGGCGACGCGGCCGCCACGCTAGTTGCGAACGCAACCATGAGTGAAGACAACAGATTCCGACACATACTTACACGCTCCCTTCTGGACGCATACGGACACGGAGTCCGAACAGATGACATTACTGGCGAATGCAGGGATTATAGCAAACAACAACTCAAGAATCCACCCAATTGTCGCGGGGTGTCGGGGAGCAGAAGGGACGGATGGGACAGAAATGAGAAAAGAGACGGAAAGGAGAGAAGGGACAAAAGAGACAGAAGAGATTCGCCCAACCCGGCAGCATAGGGCGTACCCCGTTGCGGCCGCAATGCTTCCCCGGCCTAACACGCTACGCCGCCGTCTTACTTTTGGCTTGCTTGCGGTGCGGGTAAGGTTGTAGAATGAAAGCCGTAATCTGATGTAGGTTTCCGAATGGCTTACACGTCCGCACCGGATGTGTAAACAGTTTGTTGAAGGCTTTGCCATCGGAAACAGAAAGGAGAACCAGATGGAACTGAAGGAAATCGCAGACGGTCTAGTCGTCAAGTTTCACGTTGACGAACTCGCCGTTGAGGATGACGAGCTGGCAATCGAGATCGACGGGATGCCGATCCTGATTTCGGAGGATCCAGGTGTCGCGATCATCCTGACGGGGTTCGTCGGCGACCCGCCGGCGGAAGGCGGGGAGACCTTCGCCAATCTCATGCTGGATAGCACGATGGAACTCATGGATACGAAGTCCGCCGCCTTCGCACGCAATCCGGAAACGGGAGCGTACGCCCTCGTCCAGCGTGTGGCGCAAGAAGGTCTCTCACTCGACTCCTTCTGCGAGGAACTCTCCGACTTCGTGAACAGACTCGATTCGTGGCGCAAGATGCTCGAAGACTTCCGTCCTGCCGTCGCCGCCGCCAAGGCGGTCCAAGACGCGCAGCCCGGTACAGAGGATCTCGCCAGAAACGGGTTTATGCAGGTGTAAAATCAAACTTAAACAACCAAGGAAACAGGAAACAGCCAATGAAAAATCGGTTCCTAGTCATGTTGGTCGCAGTCGGTGCGTTGTGCGCACAGGCGGCGGAGATTCAGGTGGATTTCAACAAAACCGTCGGTCCCGTGAAGCGGGTCAACGGCGTGGGACAACCGCCTCTCGTCGGCAAGCTGGCGAATTATCCAATGTTCCACTACCTAAAAGAGGCTGGTATCCCTTACTCGCGACTTCATGATGTGGGAGGTTGGCTCGGCGGCGGACTCTTCGTG
Source organism: Kiritimatiellia bacterium (assembly GCA_017450695.1). GTDB lineage: Bacteria > Verrucomicrobiota > Kiritimatiellia > RFP12 > UBA1067 > RGIG8368. The sequence continues at coordinate 26,938 of JAFSTA010000084.1, forward strand.
GATATTCCGGTCCTCTTCCCAAACTTCGACGCGGATGAGAACGCGCCTGAATCGTACCGGTTTGTTTACACGGACTCACTCCTGAAAGCTCTCGATGCCAATGGCGTGGAACCGTTTTTCCGTCTGGGCGTGACCATCGAGAACTTCGTGTCGCACGGATACCCGCCGATGAACATCCTGCCCCCCAAAGACTACGCCAAGTGGGGTCGCATCTGCGAACACGTAATCCGGCACTACACCGAGTGCTGGGCAAACGGCTTCCAGATGAAAATCACCTACTGGGAGATCTGGAACGAACCGGAGAACCACCCGGACGACAACCAAAACCCGATGTGGCGTGGTCCGTTCTCCGAGTATATCAAATTCTACGGCACGGTCGCACCTTACTTGAAGGCGAAGTTCCCGCACCTGAAGATTGGCGCCTACGGCAGCTGCGGCTACTATGCGGGCGTCGGTTCGGACCAGATCCCCGCCGCAAACTCCTCGCCGCGCACGGAACACTTCCTGTCGTGCTCGCACAAGTTCCTCGCGGCTGTCCGCGACAACAAGTGGCCGCTCGACTTCTTCTCCTACCATTCCTACTCCAATCCGTCCGAAGCCATGCGCCAGGTGCGTTTCGTCGATGAGCACCTCAACCAGTACGGATTCACAGCCGACAAGTGCGAACGTATCTACAACGAGTGGCTGCCGTACGTGAGTCACGCGAACCTCGGTTCCGCCCTTCAGGCAGCCGGCATCGCCACTGAGCTGATCGGATTGCAGAACGGTCCATGCGATGTCGCGTGTATCTATGACGCGCGCTGCGGTGTGGGCAACTATTCGCCCCTCTTCAACCCCCTCACCTACAAGCCGCACAAGGCATACTACGCGTTCACCGCATTCAACGAGTTGCGCAAACGCGGTACGGCCGTTTCCGCAAAGGCAACGGGCGACAAGAACCTGTGGGTAACAGCGGCAAAAGGGGAAACGGGTGCCGCCGTGATGATGGCCAACGATTCGGACAAGGCGGTTCCGATCTCCTGCGATTTCCAAGGTAAAACGGTTGATTCCTGCCGCATCACCGACCAGGACCGCACAAATGAGACGATTCCCCTACCCACCGAACTGCCGCCCCGTTCGTTCCTCGTCGTCATCCTGCACTAGCGCCCGCGCAAAGGCGTGGCGAGCACGGGAAATCAATCATTCCCGTGTTCAGAACGATCACAACCGAAAGGTCTTGCACGTAACCCCATTACGAAGAAGGAGATTCTGATGAAAAAAACAACCTGCCTGATGTTTTTCGCCGCCGCATTTGCGGCTGTCGCCAATTCCGCCGATTCGCGCGTCGAGTTTCGGGAATGCCCGAAGTGTGACAAGCGTATCCGTATCGACCTTGCCGTCGGCAAGGCATACGTGAACCTGTCGCGACTGGAGGGTGCCGACCGCGACGAAGTTGCCGCACGTGCCGCGCGGTTGCTGGACATGGCGAAGATTCCCCCCGCGCGCGACCCCAAACTCCGTCCGCTCATGGGGTGGTCGAGCTGGAACACCTTCGGCGTGGACATTTCGGAAACGATCATTCTGGAGACAGCCCGCGCCCTCGCGTCGAACGGGTTGAAGGACGCCGGCTACACGTACGTCAACATTGACGATGGCTTTTTCTGGGGACACGGCGAGGACGGTATCCTCCGCTTCCATCCCGAACGTTTCCCCAACGGCATGAAACCCACGGTGGATGGAATCCATGCGCTCGGTCTGAAAGCCGGCATCTATTCGGACGCCGGTGCCGACACGTGCGGCAGCATCTGGGGCGGCAGCGGTTCGGGCGGCAAGGACAAGGGCGGCGTGGGCGGCGGCCTCTACGGCCACGACGCCGCCGACTGCAAACTGCACTTCAACGACCTGGGCTTCGACTTCATCAAGGTGGATTATTGCGGGGGCGGGAAGCTCAAGCTCGACGAGAAAGCCCGTTACACTGAAATCGCCAAAGCGATCCAGGCAACGGGGCGCACAGACGTCCGCCTCAACCTCTGCCGCTGGGCGTTCCCAGGCACGTGGGCGGCGGATATCGCCGAATCGTGGCGCACGACGGGCGACATCCGCGCGAACTGGAATTCGGTCAAGAAGATCATCGGCGAGAACCTCTACCTAAGCGCCTATGCGCGTCCAGGACATTACAACGACATGGACATGTTGGAGGTCGGACAGCTCAAAGGCGCTGTCAAATCGATTTTCGGCAAGCACGGCGATACAGGTCTCACGCCCGATGAGGAAATCACGCACTTCGGCATATGGTGCATGCTCTCCTCCCCGCTTCTAATCGGCTGCGATGTACGGACGATTCCCGCTTCCACAAAAGCGCTCATCACGAACCCCTACCTCCTTGCGATGAACCAGAACGACCTCGGGCTTCAGGGTTATGTCGCCGCCCGCGAAGGCGACGCATACATCCTGGTGAAGGACGCGGATCAAAAGTTCGGCCTCTCGCGCTACGTGGCCCTCTACAACGGCTCGGACGAGGAACACGAGTTCACCGTCCGAGCGGACGTGCTCGACGTGGCGGGCGAAGTGGATGCCTTCGATCTTCTGGAGATGGCGGACGTGGGCCGCTTCGAGAATCAAGTCTTCGTGAAGGTCGCGCCGCACGCGACAAAGTTCTACCGCATCGACGCCAAGAGGCGTCTCCAGCGCTCCATTTACGAGGCGGAAAGCGCCTTCCTCACCGACTACCAGGAACTGCGCGATGCGGTCAAGGCTGGAACGGCTTTCCCCGATTCGATGAAAGAGGCTTCCGGCGGCATGTACGTGCGCTATATCGGAAACCGCGCCTCCAACGACCTCATCTGGAAAGACGTGAAGATCGACGAGGCGGGCGAGTTCGTCCTCGCGTTCGACTATGCTTCTCCGGAGGATCGCGCGTTCGACCTCTCGATCAACGGCAGCACGGCAAAGCGTATCGCGACACCGGGAACGGGCGGGAAGATCGGAACAGTTCAGGTAACGGTACCCCTTGCCGCAGGAGTACACACGATCCGTCTTTCCAATGCGACGGCCTGGATGCCCGACCTCGACCGCCTGGTTCTGCGCGCCCGCCCGTAATCGCTGGCCTATAACTTGGCAGGTTAAGCGGGTTAGACGTGGTAAGCCGGGTTAGCCGGAAAAACCGGATATTCCGGATACGCATGGCGGACAGGCGGAGACGTGAAACATGAGGCGTGAGACGAGTCCCCCACGCCGTTTCTCAGTTTCCCCGCCTCTCAGCTTCTCAGCCGCCCCGAAAGCCGACGGCGAGAACGCCGTCGCTACGCAGCTGGCGCGAAACGCCACGCGCTAACTTACAGACGCTTTTCGCCTTTGATGAACACGCCCTTGACATCAAACGAAGTCGGATCAAGAACGGTCAGGTCGGCGTCGAATCCGCACTCGATCTTTCCGAGCGAGTCACCGCGGCCCAGTTCGATCGCCTGGTTCCACGACGTGCAGCGGATGATCTCCGACAACGGCAATCCCGTCACCTCGAAGACATTCTTCAACGCCACATTCATGCGCAGCACGGAACCGGCCAACGCGCCGTTGGAGGCAAGGCGAGCCTGTCCATCCTTGACGATCACGTCGAGGCCGCCGAGCGACGACGGACCGTCGGGCAAATGGCTTGCCCGCATCGAATCGGTGATCATCAGGATGGATTCCAGCGGACGAACCGCGAAAATCAAGCGGATCATATCCGGGCAGAGATGGATCTTGTCGCAGATGATTTCCGTACGGACATCACCGTAGAGGAACCCCGCCCCGACGAGTCCGATCTCGCGATGGTGGAGAGCCGTCATCTGGTTGCAGAAATGCGTCAGATGGCGCAAGCCGTTCTGATAGGCGGCGCGGAACTGTTCCGCCGTCGCCTTGGAATGTCCGCAGGACGGCACGATCCCGTTCTCCAGACACCGGCGGGTGAACTCCGCGCCGCCGGGCATCTCCGCCGCGAACGTGACCTGCAATACCGGCGAGATCGCGCTGTGGCGCAACACCTCGTCAATGTTCGGCTCCCGGACGAACGCGGGATTCTGAGCGCCCAGGCAGGCAGGATTGATAAACGGCCCCTCCAGATGAACGCCCAGCACACGAGCGTACTTCTCGCCCGCCTCCCGGTAGGCCGCGACATGGGTGACGGACTGGGCGAGCGTCTCCTCATCCAGCGTCAAGGTCGTGGGCGCAAAGGAGGTGCATCCCTCCTCCAGCTTCGCCTTCGCGACCGTCTCTACGGCGCTCTCCTCCGGATCGGTAATGTCCATCCCGGCGGCGCCGTGCGTATGGATGTCGAGGAATCCGGGAACCACATAGTTCCCGCCCGCATCGATTGTTTCCTCGGCGGAGGGAATCGGCGAACCGGACGGCAACACCGATGCGATTTTCCCGTCCTTCACGAGAATCGCGGCATCCGAAAGATCGGCGCCGGGTGTAATGACGTGTGCATGAATCATGGCTGTGTCAATCATAGCTACTCCTTTTTCCACTTTCCTCGTTCGGCTTTCCTGCGCCGCTCACGAAAACAACTTCGAAACCTCGTCCTGGATTCTCGCATCAGCTCTCACGACCTTCTCGCGGAGAGTCTTTTTGTGCGCCCTGAATTTCTCGCGAAGCTCCGGGTCCGCAGTTCCCAAAATCTGCACGGCGAGCAACGCCGCGTTGGAGGGACCCGCGCTTCCCACGGCAACTGTCGCGACCGGAACGCCGGACGGCATCTGCACCGTGGCATAGAGCGCGTCCAATCCGTTTAACGCCCCTCCAGCAACCGGGATCCCGATCACGGGAAGCACCGTATTCGCCGCCAGAACACCCGCCAAATGGGCGGCTCCACCCGCCGCCGCGAGAATCACCTGAATACCGTTGTCTTCCGCTTGCGCCGCATAGTTGCAAGCCTCGTCCGGTGTCCGGTGCGCGGAGATCACGCGCACCTCAAACTCCACACCGAACGAATGAAGCGTCTCCGCCGCCTTCTGCACGAGAGGCCAGTCCGAATCGCTTCCCATCACAATTCCCACTCGTTTCATTCCATTCTCCTTTCAGCAAGAGGGCGCGCGGTCAAACGCGCGGTGCGCGATGTCGGTCCGATAGCGAGAACCCGCAATCTGGATTTTGCGCACACCGTCATACGCCTTATCCACGGCAGACCGCAAGTCGGCGCCGAGACCGGTAACCGTCAAGATTCGGCCGCCCGATGTCACAACCGCGCCGTCCTTCACTTTGGTTCCCGCGTGGAAAACCGCATCCGCAGCGGCCTCGGCCTCGTCCAGGCCGTTGACCGCCATCCCCTTCTCATACGAACCGGGATACCCGGCGGCGGCCACCACGACCGTGACAGACGCCTCCGGACGAACCGTCACAAGCTCTTCGGAGAGGGTGCCGTCGATACACGCCTGCAATGCCGGAATCAGATCGCCACCGATACGCGGCAAGACCGCTTCCGTCTCGGGATCACCGAACCGGCAGTTGAATTCAAGCACGTTGATCTCGCCATTCCGCCCGATCATCAGCCCCGCATAAAGGACGCCCTTGTACACGATTCCGCGTTTCTTCAGTTCACGGACAACAGGCAGGATCACCCTATCCCGGATCTTCGGCAACATCGCGTCCGTCACCACGGGAGCGGGCGAATAGGCCCCCATCCCCCCCGTATTAGGCCCCTGGTCGCCGTCAAACGCACGCTTGTGATCTTGCGACGAAGGCAACAGCACGGCGTGTTCACCATCGACCAAAGCCAGAATCGAAGCCTCTTCCCCATCGAGGAAGGTCTCGATCAGAACCTGGCTTCCCGCCTTGCCGAACTTGGCATCGACCAGCATCTCGCGGATGGCCTCCGTCGCCTCGTCGCGCGTCTGCGCAATCACGACGCCCTTGCCGGCCGCCAGCCCGTCCGCCTTAATCACCACGGGGAGGGTGAAGTCACGAAGCGCAGACATGGCGGAATCGACGTCGGTACAAATCACCGCCTTCGCCGTCGGAACGCCCGCCGCCGTCATCACCTCTTTCGCAAAAGCCTTGCTCCCTTCCATCTGCGCACCCGCCTGACAGGGACCGAACACACGCAATCCCTCCGCCACAAACGCATCGGCCACGCCTAGGCAAAGCGGGACTTCCGGACCGACAACCGTCAAGTCGGGACGATTCTGCTTCGCCCACGCGGTCAACGCAGGGACATCCTCGGCGGAAATGGCGACGTTGGTCGCGATCCGCGCCGTTCCCGCATTGCCGGGCGCACAAAAAATCTCAGGCTTCCCTGAATCACGGGCAAGACGCCACGCAATGGCATGTTCCCGTCCACCACTACCGATAACCAAAATTTTCATAACGAAATGAGCATACTTCAAAACAACCGACTCCTCAAGCCAAAAATCAAACGCTGAAATTGAAGGGGCGCATCTCCGTAATTCAACAAGAGCCCGTGGTACTCAAACACGGAAGTTTTCATGACATGGTCTCACGCAAAGTTCGCAAAGCCCGCGAAGTTGCCGATGATTCCCCCTTTGCGAACGTGGCGGACTTTGCGTGAGGTTGAATCTTCGCGTTTCGGTATCGCAGGCATCTACATGAATCACGGTGAAAAACGCAGATGCGCCCAAATTGAAGGGAGCCTTGGTGGTCTCATTTTACTTGGGTGGTTGGGTGTTTCCGCAGTTCGGCAATCGATAGCGGTCGATCGCCCTCGATAGCTATCGATAATTCCCGACTGCCTTCTTCTCAGCTTCCCAGCTAAGTCAACTTAGGGGCGCCAACCCCATTTAGGCCGCAAGGCCACTTAGGCGGCGCAGCCGCCACTTATCAGCTTCCCAGCCTCTCAGCTTTTCAGCTTGTCAGCTGGCGCGAAGCCCCCCCGCTTCTCAGCTGGCGCGAAGCGCCCCCCCGATTTCACGATTGTTTTCGAACGTCCGTTGTTGTAAAATGAGATGCGATGAACGCAATTTTCCAAGAGACTGTTTTGGCGATCTGCAAGAAGGATCCTCGCTATTCGCCCGATGCCTATACCTTCATTATGGAAGGTCTTGACTATACGCTAAAGAACGTACTGAAACTCTCGCCGCGTTCCGTCCGTCATGTCAGCGGACAGGAACTCGCGTCGGGATTGCGCCAGTATGCGATCGAAACATTCGGTCCGCTCGCGCTCACCGTGTTGACGGAGTGGGGAATCCATACCACGGACGACTTCGGCCATCTCGTGATGAATCTGGTCGATGCAAAACTCCTCTCCAAGCAGGAAAGCGATTCGATTCAAGATTTCCACAACCTGTTTGATTTCGACCAGGCCTTCAACTGGCCAGACTTCGATTGCAACGACAAGCCATGACCCCCTCTCAATTATTCACGGAGAAGAACCTGATCGCATGGGGCGGACAAGAGGTCTATTCCCAGGCTCAGAAAATCGCCATGCAGGGGCATGTGCTGAAGGCCGATTTAGAAGGAGCTTTGCTCAAAGGCGTAATCCGCCGTCCCGAATCAAGCGAACTCTATACGAGTTGCCTGGTCCATCCGGACGGTTCCGTGGAATCGAAGTGCCCCTGTCCCACCAATCATCATTACGGGCGGATCTGTCCGCATGTCGTCGCGCTCGGAATCATGATCATGCGGCGTCTGGCGGATCCGCTGCTGGAACAAAAATACCAAGAGGAAAAGCGGCACTCCTGCCGGATTCAGAACATCGCGAATAGCGAGTATCTGCTGCGCAGTCCCCGCGGGACTCCCATGTTCATCTGCCTCTCCCTTTCCGAAAACTGGCAATCGGAATTCTGGAAACAGAAAGAGATCAAGCTCGGCATTTACCTGATCGAAAAGAAAAATCCACCGGATGGGCAATCTCAATTATTTGCTCCGCAAGCCATCCCCAAAGGCCGTCCGATCAAACTTAGCGACAACAACGAAAACCTTCTTTCGGTGATGGAGGATATTTGCGAAGGACCGGTCAAGGACAGTATCAAGGTATCACAATCCGATTTCCTGAACATCTTGGAAAATGCATCAGGCGCGCGAATCGTATCCGGCAAACAAGCGCAATGGAAGATGGAAGCGGAGGCCGTTCCCGTCGCGCTGATGGTCGATCTCGACCCTGAGACGGGAGAATTTCACATTTTCCCGCGCGCGGACTATCCCGGCTGGGAAGAGAACGATGTGCAGAATTTTCTGGTTTCGGGGAATCGCGGGGTTGTCATCTCCCGTGGCCACATCTGGCGGATAAAAAACTTCCTGCCGCTTCCCTACCACTCCATTTACCAGCGGGATGAAATCATACCGCGCGACCGCGTGGTCAACTTCTTAGACTGGGACTTGAAGGCCCTGCAACAAATCACTCCCGTTATCTTGAAAACCCCGCCGGATCTCGTGGAGCGGATTCCGGGAAAGCCTACATTTACGTTGGAGCTCCACGGTTCACGTGCCTCCCTAAGAGCGGACCTGTACGCGACCTACGTGGACCACACCGTCACGGCTGGCGTAACGAGCGCGAAGGACGCTTTCGCCGTACCGGATCCGAGTGATATCCTGCGATACTATACCCGTAACCTTCAAGCGGAGAAGTCCGCCATCAGGCAACTTCTCAAAGCCGGATTTACGTTCCAGGAAGACGGGAAACTGGTCATCACCGAGTCAAGGGGCGTATTGAATTTTTTGGGAAGCGGGATGGCGCGGCTTCGTCGGATGGACTGGAAAACGAAGTTCTCCCCGAACCTGCAAGAGGTTGTGGATTCCCTGTCCGCGATCACGCCGGTTGTTGAAATCCAGAAAGAGCGTCCCGGCTGGTTTGATGTGGGTTTCACCTTCGACCTGCCGAACGGAATGGGAAAAATTCCACCAGCCGAAATCCAATACGCGATCAATCGGGGGGATGCGTTTCTGGAATACAACGGATCCACGATCCTGATCGACACCGATTCCATCGAGTCCATGCGTTCCGTTTTCAACGACAGCAACTGCCGCGAGAGTTCACGCCCCGGCCACTTCCGCATGAGCCAGGTGTACGCGCCGTTCATCCAGTCATCCCTCGAATCGATGGAGGGGATCGATGTCGATCAACCCGCGGACTGGCGCAAGAAGGCAAGCCTGTACAATCACGACAAGAACACGCGATTCTGTCCGATTCCGCTCGAACACGGTCTTGACCAGATTCTGCGACCCTATCAGAAGCAGGGTGTTTACTGGATGCGCTTCCTGGAGGAATCGGGACTGAACGGTCTGCTCGCCGACGAGATGGGACTGGGAAAGACGCTCCAGACATTGACTTGGCTCAGCCTCAAGCGAATCGATAACGAGGCGAACGGGAAACCGGCGATTGTCATCTGCCCCACCAGCCTGGTCGGCAACTGGGCGCTGGAAGCAGAGAAATTCGTTCCTCATCTGAAACGGCTAGTCATCAACGGACCTGACCGAAACGCGCTTTTCGAGCAGATTCCACAGCACGACTTGGTCATCACATCCTACGCGCTCATTCGCCGCGACATGGAGAACTACCTCCCCTATCAGTTTTCCGTTGCGGTTCTGGATGAAGCACAGCACATCAAGAACCGCACCACGCAAAACGCGATCGCGGTCAAACAAATCAACGCCCGCAACAAGCTGGTCCTGACCGGCACGCCGATTGAAAACGGAGTTGCCGACATCTGGTCAATCATGGACTTCCTGATGCCCGACTATCTGGGTAACTACAATGCCTTCCATGTCAACTACGAACAACCGTTGATGGATAACCCGCAGGAGAACGTGGAGATTCAGGAGAAACTGCGGAGAAAACTCCAACCGTTTATCCTGCGCCGCGTGAAGAAGGATGTCGCGAAAGATCTCCCGGACAAAATCGTCAAGGTCCAGTACTGCCAGATGACGCAAGACCAGGAGCAACTGTACAACGAAGTGCTGGCGGAATACCGGCAGAAGATCAAGGATATGGTGCAACAGAAGGGATTCGAGAAATCGAAGTTTGAGATTTTGGCAATGCTCATGAAACTGCGCCAGATCTGTTGTCACCTGTGGCTTCTCAAAGACCGTACGCGAAAACCAGGAGAGGAGCCATCCTCGAAAATGGACTCTTTCTTGGAATTGATGGACGAGGCGATCGACGGAGGGCACCGGATTCTCGTATTCAGCCAGTTCGTCCAGATGCTGCAGCTGATCCGCGACGAACTGGAGAAGCGTCAGATTTCCTACTGTTACCTCGACGGATCGACAAACAACCGTTTGGAGCAATGCCAGCGTTTCAACCAAACGCCGTCGATTCCCGTCTTCCTGATCAGCCTCAAGGCGGGCGGAACGGGATTGAACCTGACCGGTGCGGACATGGTCGTACACTTCGATCCTTGGTGGAATCCCGCCGTGGAGGATCAGGCGACAGACCGTGCGCACCGCATCGGGCAGAAACGGACGGTGTACAGCGTGAAACTGATCACGCAGCACTCAGTCGAAGAACGCGTGTTAGCCATGCAACGGAAAAAGCAAGCGATTATCAACGCGACGATCGACACGTCGGATGCAGCTGTACTCTCCAAGCTAACCTTCGACGACCTCAAAGACTTGCTCGGACTGTGAAGTAAGAGTCCGAGTTCTTACCTATCAGGTCAATGTTAGCCCGTCGCCCGCACTTACGCGGGAATGTAAATGAAGGTAAGTTTGTCTCACGCAAGGACCCCAGAACGAAACAAGGCAACAATCGGGGAAGCGACACTCTTGTCGCTTCATCCGGTTGGGTGGTTAGGTGTTGTGTCGTTCCCGCGCAAGCGCGGGCAGAGCGCATGCTTATGGGTTGGCGGGCAAGGAAATGCGGTCGCGAGGGAATGCGCCCCGATTCGGGCAACGAGGACGTTACCCCTCCCATTCGATGTGTACCCTGTGTTCTCCGCGCCCCTGCGTGAAACAAACTCGCCCGCATGTGCATTTCCATGCCGGTATGAGCGGATGGATGGACTTCGTTCTGTTTTCACGCCGAATGCAGTTTTGTCTTGCCCTACCCGTTTTTTTTCGCTATTGTCATCGCGTAAGATGTTTTGGGGGTGGATGCATTCGCCAGGGTCGGAGCAAGAGACAAGCTCCGGGCGGATCGTGTCGGAACCTCCTGATCGAGGAGTCAGAATGCAACCTACAGTTTCTTTGGGAATGAATCGCCGGCAGTTTGTCGGCGCGATGTCGGCAACGGCGGCTCTCGCCGGAATGCCCGGAATCCTCCGTGCGCAGGAAGCGCCGGCGGTTGATCCGAAAATCGTCGGAGCGAACAACCGTGTGCGTGTGGCGTGCGTCGGTTTCTCCGACCGCTTCCGCAGCTCGCTGCTCCCCTGCTTCCTCGGAAACGCCAAGGACCTTAACTTCGATCTCGTCGCCGTGGCGGACCTGTGGAAGAAGCGCCTGAATGAAGAAGCCATTCCGAAACTGAAGGAGAAGACAGGCCATGACATCGTCGGATACCGCAGTGATGTCGAGCTGTACGAAAAGGGCAAGGACATCGACGCCGTGATCATTTCAACGGCTGACTTCCAGCACGCGCAGCACGCCGCCCACGCGGTGAACGCGGGGAAAGACGCCTACTGCGAAAAACCGCTCGCGGAAGACATGTACTCCGCGAATATGCTGAAGGACGCGGTGGATGCCAAGCGCAACGCGGGCTTCGCCCCCGGCGCCGTCCTCCAGATCGGCTCGCAACGCCGCAGCGGCAAATCCTATCAGGCTGCCAAGGAGTTTCTCAACTCCGGCGCGTTCGGCGACATCAGCTACGTTGACCTGCGCTGGAATGTCAACCAGCCCGGCCGCTGGCGCCGTCCCGAGAAACTGATCCAGTCCCTCAAGAAGGAGGACATCGACTGGGATCTGTGGCTGCTCGACCGCGATCCGAAGACCTACCCGTTCGATCCGCGCAAGTATCTGGAGTTCCGCCTCTTCTGGCCTTTCTCCTCCGGAACTCCCGGACAGTGGATGTGCCACCAGATCGACACCGTCGCCTGGTTCACCGGTTATGCCTACCCGACCAGCGCGGTCTCTTCCGGCGGTCTCTACCAGTGGGTCGATGGGCGTGTGAGCTACGACACCTTCACGACCGTCCTCGAATATGGTCAGAGCGGTGTCAAGGGGAAGGGCTTCCAATGCGTCTTCCAGAGCCACCAGCACAATTGCGGCGGCGGCTCGAACCCCAACCGTGAATCGCCGATCGAGAAATACTTCGGCCCCAAAGGGTGCGTCGATATGGGACGCAAGATGGTCACGAACGAGGGCGTCGAAGGGAAGAAGTGGGAGGAGAAGCCGCTGCCTGCCCCGCAGGAAGCGGTCGTCACCAGCGCCAATACCGGCGCCGATAACCTGACCAACGCCCATATGCGTAACTGGATGGAGTGCGTCCGCGCCAGGAAGAACCCGAACGCCCCGATCGAGGCCGGGTACTCCCACGCGATCGCCCTCATCATGGCGAACGCTGCCGCCCGTACCGGATGCCGCGCGACTTTCGATGAGTCGAAGCGCGAAGTAATCGCCGGCGGCAAGGTCTTCAAGGGGTACGAGTCCCGCAGCAAGGGCTGGTTCAGCTCCCTCTTCTAGTCCAATTCCGAGACGTACGTCCCCTCCCTCCGGAAACGTCGGTGTTTCGACGTTTCCGGATTTCCGCCGGGGCGTCGTTTTTCATTCACAAAACGGTTTCATACCATGACGCGCAGAACATTTAAGACAACACTTGCCGCCGCCGGCATGACCGGCGCGATGCATCACACCCTCGCCGCCGAGGCGGCGAAACCGAAGTTCCTCTTCGGGGCTTGCCAGGGACTGGACAAGGCGGCGAGAATGAAGACCGCCGGGTTCGACTTCATCGAACTAGGCGTAGGCGGTACGCTCCGCCCCCGCGATTCGGACGAGGCCTTTAAGCCGCAGCTTGAGAAATTGCTGGCCAGTCCGCTGCCGATCCGTTCGTGCAACGGTTTCCTGCCCGGCGACCTCAAGCTGACCGGACCGAATCCCCGTCAAGACGAGGCTCTCGCCTATGCGGAGAAGGCTTGCCGCCGCGCGGACCTGATCAACATGACCACGATCGTCTTTGGCAGCAGCGGCGCACGCAACGCCCCCGAAGGTTTCGACATCGAAAAAGCGAAGGCGCAGTTCATCGACTTCTGCCGGAAGCTTGGCGACCGTATCGCGGATTGCAAGGTAACGGTGGTGCTGGAGCCGCTGAACAAGAAGGAGGCCAATTACCTCCGGACGGTTCTGGAGGGAGCGGAGATGGTAGATGTCATTAACAAACCCCGTATCCAGCTTCTCGGCGACTTCTACCACATGCGATGCGAGAAGGAGACCGCCGATTCATTCCGCAAGGCAGGCGCGAAGATTCGTCACTGCCATATCGCGGAGCTGAATGGTCGCGTCTGCCCCGGAACGCACGGCGAGGACTTCTCGGACTACTTCACCGCACTCCGTGAAATCGGCTATACCGGCGGCATCTCCTGCGAATGCGGGTGGCCACAGAAGAAACAGAACGACGGGACAAAGACACCGCCCATTGAGGAGCTGTGGGCCAAAGCCCTCGAAACCATGCGGAAACAGGCGTTGGGCGCCTAATGTAACCTGGTGGACGGGGCTTTCCCCGTCCACCAAGGCACTACCCACTATCAGCCACCAGCTTGCCGATAAGTTCAAGGTTGGGTGGTTCGGTGGTTGGTTAGTTAGCTGGTACACTTGGAGGTGACAGTGTTCAGTTTGGACAACGAGTCTCGTTTTTCGGATCTGCTGCCCGCAGCAGATGCTTATGCGGCTCTGTTGCGGAATGATGTCACCTCTTCCTGCATGGAGCCGAATGCTCTGTTCCGTTCCGGTTTCGCCTGGACGGAACGGCACTTGCAGTGCCTCTGGTTCGACTCCCGCTACCGTCCTTCCTTCTTTCCCCAACCCGGCGGCGAAACCGTAGAAGTGCTGGATCCCGGGGAATGGAATCTGGAAGCGGGACCGGACTTCCTGGATGCCACGCTACGAATCAATCCAGGCAATCGCCATCTTCGCGGAGACATTGAGGTACACGTGCGTCCTACGGACTGGGATTCGCATCGTCATGCGAACGATTCCCGGTACGAACGGGTCATCGCCCACGTCACCTGGTTTTCCGCCCCGCCGGCGCGCACCCTGCCGACACACGTTGTTCAGCTTCCACTGGCGGAACGGATGGCATTCCGTCCGGATGTCTCACTAGACGACATCGACCTAAAGGCTTACCCGCATGCGATCCTGCCCGAAACGCCCCGTCCCTGCGAACCGCTTTTGCACGGACGGATGGATGAGGCGGCTTACCTGCTCGCATCCGCCGGCCAGTATCGCCTTCGTACCAAAGCCGCGCGTATCGCGCACCGGCTACTCCAAATCGGCGACCGCGAGCAAGTCTTTTACGAAGAGGTCATGGCCGCGTTGGGATACAAGTACAACCAAGGCCCCTTCCGCGCCATCGCGAAACTCCTGCCGTTTTCGGAAATCCGTTCCCTCCCGAAGGAAACCCGGTACGCGCGTTTTTTGGGTTGCGGGAAATTGCTGCCGCAACCGGATATCTTGCCCGACGAAGAGGGCAAATCTTGGATCCGTTCCCTCTGGGACCAATGGTTCCTAGAAAGTTGCGAAACGATTGCCGATGAAGTCCAGTGGCGCACCAGCAATCTCCGTCCGCAGAATACTCCCGTGCGGCGGCTCGCGGCAGGTGCCTGCCTTTTCACAGGAACCCCCACCCTGCTGGAGGCAATCGATTTCTTCCGGGACGAACAGGGGGAACGGTGGCAGTCGCTTGCGCTGGACACGATTGTCGAGCGGTGCGACTGGGAGTTCTTCCGTCACCGACTCGCCTTCTCTTCCCTGCCGAACAACGAACAAAATCACGCCCTGATGGGCGCGGCACGGGCTGCCGCCATCGTCACCAATATCGTATTGCCACTCTCCGTGGCGGAAGGTTGGCTTCCGCCCCATGCGATCGATCACATTCCACCGGAAGACATCTCCGCCCCGATGAGACGTGTCGCCCTGTACCTGTTCGGACGCGACCACAACCCTGCGCTCTACGCCACGAACGGACTCTACCAGCAAGGTCTCCTCCAAATCTATCTGGACTTCTGCCTCACGGCAAAACCCGATTGTGACGGATGCCCCCTCGTCCAAGCCTTGTTCGACCGAATGTAGGTGGACAACCGGTAGATAGCTGACAGCCTTGAGCTTCTCGCTGTCACCGACAGCATGCCATACGGGAATGTTCAGGAAGGCAAGTTTTGTTTTGTCGCACGCGAAACCGCCGAGACGAAAAGAAAAAAGTGGCGGGTACTCCGTCGCGACCGCAATGCCTAACACGCTTGACCGACTGAACACGCCTTGCCAACTTATAAACGAGACCGTGTAAGCGGTTGGGAGTTCGAGGAAATGCCCCGTCCGCTTGCCAAGCAAGCAACTACGCAAAAAAACGGCGATTAAAGGGGGAAACCTTCAATCGCCGCCAGGGAGGACATATATTATTCAACAGCTATGCTTTTCGCATGAGCAGTCATTGGGGGAATGCTGCTCCAAGCTGCCGGTCCCGCAACCTTTCGGTTGCAAAAGACGGTGACATTTTAATCTTTCACGAGTTGTTTGTCAAGAGAGAAAAATTAAATTTTTGTAAGAAATCGATAGCAGGTGGAGGGATGGGACAGGAAACGCATAAAGGATAAGTTATGTTTTGCCTCACAGGGTGGGACGCACCTGTCGCGTCCGCACTGCTTCACACGCGCAACCGGCCAACTGATAGGCAAGGCAATCTTAGCAAAAGGACAACAACTTCAACAATGGAGAGACAACATACTTGTGGTCGTCGCGCAACCGTGCGACGTTTCTCATCCGGCTCGCGGTTGCCAGCCGTCCATTTTGAAGTTGTTCCGAAGTTGTCTGTGTTGTTTTCCAATTCCTTCCATGAATGGTTGGGCGGCCAGGTGGTTGGGGTAAATGGTTAATGGTTAAATAATCAAATCGTCGTTGACGCGACTTGAAATCGGCACACCGGATGAACAAAGGTGGACACTGGCGTAAAAGCTACAAGCTGACACCTATAAGCTCCAGGTTGGGTGGTTAGCCCCAAGCCACACGCAGGTGAATACGGGCGGAGCATTTCCCCTTGCAAGATGTCTCACGAACCGCTATACTTTTTCGTGTTGGGAGTTGTGGATATGAAAACACATTCTTCTTTTTTGCCTTTTTTCGTTTGGTCTGTCGTGGTATTTCCGTTTCTCGCATCCGCGACAATCGTCATCAATGAGGTACAGTCGTCGAACGACTCAACCTGCCGCGATGAATACGGCATGTCTTCGGATTGGGTCGAACTGTACAATACCGGCACTACGAACGTGGATTTGAGCGGATGGGGTGTAAGCGACAAGACCTCCAAGCCATTCAAATGGATCTTCCCGTCCGGCGCGACAATCGCGGCGCAAAGCCATCTGCGACTCTTCGCATCGGGCAGGGATGTCGTGGAGTCGCAGGAGGTGGAGGGAATCGATCCTTCGACCTTTTCGTCCAACCTTGTCCTGTGGCTGAGCGCGGACGACTTCTCGTCCACTGCGAACGGTACCAGCGTGACAAACTGGTATGACCGGAGCGGCTACGGGAACCACGCCACCCAATGTCTCGCTCGTGCGCCGTCCGTTCAGCTGCAGGCGGTGAACGGTCATGCCGCGCTCTCCTTCAAGCGTTCTTCCAAGCAGCACTTTTTGTTGCCGAAGGCTTTTCATGGTCTCTCTTCCCTCTCGAACAGCACGATCATGGTGGCATGCAAGTGGAACGGGGCTGTGACTTCTGGCATTTTCGGTCAGTGGACTTCGGGCACCTCGACGCAGAATGCCCATTTCGAAATCCAATCCGGCGGCACCTTGCGGTGGCGGGTTGCGAACAGCGACCTGAAGGTCAACGCAGCCGTCACCTCCGGCACGTGGATGAACCTGGCCGCGATCACCGACTGCGATCGCGAGACTCCGATGCTCTCGCTCGTAAAGGATGGGCAGCTGTTGCAGAGTCTCGAAAAGTCGATTGGCCAGCAGAACTTTTCGATTGCCGACCTGATTTACCTGGGTGACTCTTGCGAGGCGTCGGATTCCTCGTCCGGACGGTATTTTGACGGTTCGATCGCGGAGGTCGTCATTCTTAACCGCGCGTTGACCGCAACTGAGTGGGAACGGCTCTCGCAATACTTCATCGACAAGTACGGCGCGGATATCCGCACGAACTACCATCTCAGTTTCAAGCTGGGGGCGGAAGGCGAGACATTGACCGTCACACAACCGGACGGCACGCTCTCCGACCAGGTGACATTCGGGGCGATTCCCTGCGACGCCTCCTACGGGCGTTCCCCCAGCGGCGGCGAGGATTTCGCTTGGTTCGCCGAACCAACTCCGG
The DNA here is from genome assembly GCA_017450695.1 of Kiritimatiellia bacterium. Taxonomy (GTDB): domain Bacteria; phylum Verrucomicrobiota; class Kiritimatiellia; order RFP12; family UBA1067; genus RGIG8368. Next base: position 44,299 of record JAFSTA010000084.1, read on the forward strand.
GGGCCGCCAATTCGGAAACCGCCTACGACGCGCCGCTGGCCCCCGTCCAGTTCTCCGTCGAGCGCGGATTGTACGAGGAACCGATTTCGCTGACGCTTTCCCATCCCGATCCAGAAGCCGCAATCTTCTATACCCTGGACTACTCCGAGCCGTCCGTCTCAAACGGAACCCGATACGCGGGCGAGACGATCGCCATCAGCCACACAACTGTCGTGAGAGCGTATGCAGACAAGCCCGGCACCCTGCCGTATCGCTCCATCCAGACGCATTCGTACATTTTCCTCTCGGATGTTCCTCAGCAGACAGACATACCGGCGGGATGTCCGTCGGTCTGGACATCAGGCGGCAGCACACCCGCTTCTTACGGAATCAGCACACAGGTTGTCGCAACCGCCGAGGACGTGATCAATCTGACGAACGCCTTGCGGCAGCTCCCGATTCTCTCGCTCTCCCTCGCGGCGGAGAAAGTGTTCGGTTCTTCCGCAGGTGTCTATTCTCACGCGGCGGACAGTTCGCTGGAAGAGGCCGTTTCCGCCGAATGGCTCACCAACGGTGTCGGGTTCGTACAGACAGACGCCGGACTGAAGGCGCAAGGCGCCGCCAGCCGGAATTTTTCCAGTACGCCGAAAAAACCGTTGCGCCTCTGCTTCCGGGGACGTTACGGAGCGGGAAAACTCAAGACGCCCGTTCTCCAGGATATCGGGTATTCCTGCGACGAGTTCAACACGCTGGTCCTTCGTGCCGAGTACAACAACTCGTGGGTCCACCGCGAAGCCCCGCAACGCCTCCGAGGTTCGAACGTCCGCGACCAGTGGATGCGGGACACACAAGGCAAGATGAGCGGATACCAGTCCCACGGCAATCACGTCCACCTGTTCATCAACGGTCGTTACTGGGGAATTTACAATGTCGCCGAACGAATCGACGCCTCTCTTGCAGCCACCCTTTTCGGAGGGGATAAAGAAGAGTATGACGGCCTTGCCTATGACGGCGACACAGGCTCGATTAAAGCGCGCGATGGCGATACCACATCGTGGAACGCCCTGATGACGCTTCTGTCTGCCGACTTGACACTGCGCGAGAACTATCAGGCTGTCGCGCAGCGGGTTGACCTACCCGCATTCGCCGACTACATGCTGCTGAACTTCTTTGGTGGCAACCAAGACTGGCCGCACAACAACTTCGCGATGGTCTGTTCCCGTTTGGAGGGGGGCAAGTTCTACTTCTGCTGTTGGGATGTCGAACGGACGCTGGAGGGTGTTTCCGACAACCGCCTCTCCGCCTCCTTCAGTATCGGCCCGAAAAAGTTGCATGACCGTTTGCTGACCTCTCCCGAATACAAGATGCTTTTTGCGGACCGCGCACACAAGCACCTGTTCAATGGCGGCGCCCTTACCGTCGAATCCATGATTCCCCGATACCGTGCGCTTGCGGACAAGTTGGAACCGGCTATATTCGCCGAAGCCGCCCGCTGGGGAAGCTATCGGCTTGAAAACGGATCCGCCTCGCAGGGGTATGGCCTGGAGGAATGGATCGCCGAACGTGACCGTGTCCTCAACACATACCTGCCGCAGCGTCCCGCCCAATTCATCACGCAACTCCAAACCGCCGGGCTTTATCCCACAGTCGAAGCGCCGGAGATTTCGGAAAGCGCGAACGGTTTCCAGAAACAGGTCACCATTTCAATTCCCGCCGGAACGCAAGTCTATTACACACTGGACGGAACCGATCCCCGCGTGGCTTTCTCCGGCGGCACCTCCGCAACCGCCTTGGCTTACACGCAACCGTTCACGGTTTTGACCGAGACGCTGGTTCAGGCGCGCGCCCTTTCGGGCACGACTTGGAGTGCCTTGTCGGAATACACCGTGGAAGTGGCGCAAGACCATGCTGTCTTCCTTTTGCCCGACGAGGGAAATTGGGACAAGAACGCAAACTGGAGTACGGGAACCTACCCCAACGGTGCGGGTGTTTGGGCTGAGATTCCCGCGCCGACCACGCTTGATTCGGAAGGAAAGAGAAATGTCCGAATCAACAAGTCCGCCATCACGGTTGGGCGGCTCGACCTCTTCAACGGCTCGGCGACCAACCGCGTCTGCAACAAGAAGGACGCCGCTGCCGGAACCACGCTGACATTCAACGGCGGAGATGCCCCCGCCTTGGTCACTGTACCAAACAATGAAAGCGGCATGGCTGTCATCGAGGTGAATTACGGCGTCATCTTGGCAAACGAGCTACGCCTTGTGGTCAGTAACCTGACGGGAAATGCCGAGTACGGCGCACTCCGTCTGCAACAGGCGTGGAGCGGTCCGGGCGGTCTCACGAAGGAGGGACCCGGCGTCTGCTCCGTCACCGGCGGAGACAAAACCTATACCGGCGACACGCGGATTCGCGAGGGTGTGATGACGTTCAGCGCGAAATCCATCCCGACAGCCACGCGCTCCTTCACGGTCGAGCCGGGTGGTCAGCTTCGCCTGAACCCAGGAAACGCGACCTACCGTTTTCCCTGTTCGCTGTCGATCAGCGGATACGGGCGTGATCCCGCACTGGGCGCCGGTCTGGATTCGGAGGGAGCCTTGCGTCTTTCTTCGAAAGATTCCTCCGATTCCATCGTCGGCATTGAAACGCCCGTACTGCTCACCGGAAATGCGGGTATCCACGTCTCTGGCGTCTGCAGCTCCATGACACTTGCGCAGGGTGTTCGTGGAACGAACGAACTGAGGAAGACGGGAGAAGGAACGCTCACGCTCGCCGGCACCATCGATCTCGGCGACGGTGCGGCGACAGTTGCCGACGGAGTGCTCGCCTGCTCTGGAACCGGTTCGGTCGCCTCCGTTACCGGTACTGGCACGGTTGCCTGTCTCGCCGGACAGATTTCGGTACACACGTTCGACAGCCACCTCCGTTTCGCCGCCCGCCTTGTGAATAGCGGTGCGGAAAACGCGACCGGAAACGGCTTCATCTTCCTTTCCGATCCGACTTCCCTTCCGCATGAAATCGACGTGTATCTGTCAGATGCGGATGACTTGACAGGTGTGTATTACGGAGGACTCTGCGTACCGCTCCATTCGCAACTTGCCTCCCGGCTTGCAACAATCCAGACGCACGTCTATGTGCCGGACGTCTCCGGCGGACAACGCTTCGATGGCACCACATGGACAGCCGTCCCCGCCGTCATCGCAGCAGAACCGGTTGCCGTCACCCTGAACGGAACCAACTGTCAGGCACGGGTACTCACCGTGACCCGCAATCCGGCTTCGGCAACTTCGTTCTCTTACACGCAATGGAAAGAAACCGTCTTTACACCCGCGCAGAATCAGGATGAACAGATCTCCGGTCCGCTGGTGGAGACGGGAAAAGTTCCGAATCTGTTCCGCTATGCGTTCGGTATGACGCTAGAAGACCTGCCCGCAGACTTCTATCCGCGGTTGGAGATTACGGGCACGACTCGCCTGTACCGCTGGCGAATCAACCCGACACGCGACGACCTCCGTTATCTCGTCGAGGCTTCCACCCGCGTCGAGAACTGGAACGATGCCGAATGCCTCTTCGATTCAGACCGACAGATTCCCGAAACAGAGGATGGCTGGGCGACTTTGACTGATACGCGCAACCTTCCCCAGCGCTTCTACCGCCTCAAAGTATTCCTCAAGTGACAGCGGATGGATGATCCCCGTCTTCAGCCGAGTAGCAGGTAACAGAACAGAATGAAGCGGCAGAAGTACCGCTTCACCGAACGTCTCACTTAAAACTCGTAGCTGATAGGCGTGTTATCTTTTGCTTGGAGACAACCGTAACAACGAATCAACAACAAACTGGTGGTCGTCGCGCAACCGCGCGACGGGTATCTATCATTCGGCTCACGGTTGCGAGCCGTCCCGATTCAAGGTTGTTCTCGATGTTGTTTCTCGATGTTGTTCCTGTTGTTTCCTTTCTACCTTAGCTGTTGGCTTGTTGCGGGTAGCTTGTTACCCCGCGTTGTGCGCGGGAATGAAAATGAGGGTAAATTTGTCTCGCGCAAAGGGAAACAAGTCTCCCAATCGGGGAAGCGACACTCTTGTCGCTTCTACCTAGCAACAGAGCAGTGCGAAGCGGCAGGAGTGCCGCTTCCCCGAATGTCTCGCGCCGGACTCGGAACTTATAGGCAGGCTGGTTGGGCGGTTTACGCATCTCAGTCGCGACACCCTCTCCCATACTAAAGATCACCGTCAAAAAAATATCTTGCACTCGCCTCGAAAATCCCCTATTGTAAACTCAATGAAAATCTTATGGATAGATGTTGTTTCGGAGATGGGCGGGGCTCAGTACAGCCTGTTGGATGCATGCCGCAAGCTGGTTGCGTATCCTGATTTGGAAATCGCCGTTGCGCTTCCTCACGGACCTCTTTTCTCTCATCTGTCGGATGCAGGAATCACCTGTTTCCCGATTGAACCGATCCGTGCCCGGCGTAGAGGAAAGGGATTGTTCTCGACCCTTGCCAAGTTTTTCCGCGCACCCTCCGCGATCCACAAGATCATTCGCGCTTTCCGTCCCGATATCCTGCACGCGAACGCCCTTCCTTCCCTGTTGACGATTCGGAAGGAACGGAAGATACCGATTTTCTGGCATGTCCGTGACCTGCGTCAGCCCTACCCTCTCTTCCGCGAAGGCGCCTATCTGGCTACACGTATCATCGCCGCATCGCAATCAATCGAGGAGCACCTCGTCGAAAGCGTCTCCTCCAAAACTTTCTCCCGCATCAAACTCGTACGCAACGGAATCGACACGGACCGTTACGTCCCGCGCGATAATCGGGCGGCGCGTGACCGTTTCGGACTGCCGCAGGATGTTCCGCTGGTTGGGATGGTCGCGCACTTCATTCCGTGGAAACGTCATGACCTCTTTCTAGAAACGGCCGCGCTCGTTCATGCACGGATTCCAGAAGCCCATTTTGTCCTGGCGGGACAAGATCTCTTCCATGAGAACGCCGCATACATCAACACACTCCACAAGCAGGCAGAAACGCTCGGCATCGCAGATCGCGTGCATTTCATCGGGGATTGCCAAGCAACGGAAACACTCTTCCCGGCTTTCACCGTCCTGCTCCACCCGCCGGTCGGGGAACCCTTCGGGCGCGTGATCTGTGAAGCTCTCGCCTGCCAGGTTCCTGTTGTCGCGGCGGCATCCGCCGGACCGGAAGAAATCATCGCGGGAACAAACTCCCAAGCGGGAAACACCGGCCATCCGGGAATCCTGTGCGAACGCAAGACACCGGAGGATTTTGCCGACGCCGTCTGTAAACTGATCGAGGAGCCGCAGACGCGAACGCAAATGGGGACAATGGGGCGGCAAGTGGTCTGCGAGCGGTACAGCATTTCCCGTGTTGCGGAGGAATTGCATAAACTCTACCAGACGACCCTGCATGAAATCGCAGAGGATCTCCGTCGCGCCACCAACAGCGACTCCTAGTGTGCCATCCCGTGTGGTTACCCACCTCTTGAAACACCGGATCAGAAAAAAGGAAATGAATCATGACGATCTTGTTGACATCCCTTGTCTTGGCAGCCTCTTGGCCACAGCCGACAGCCGAAATGAAACCGTGGGCATACAACTGGTGGATGGGTTCTGCCGTTGACAAAAAGGGATTGGAGTTCCAATGCTCCGAAATGGCAGACAAAGGGTTCGGAGGTTTCCATGTCATTCCGATCTACGGCGCGAACGGTCCGGAAAACTGTTACCGCAAGCAATGGAAGGAACTGCTTTCCCCCGATTGGATCGAGGCATGGAACCTGGCGGCACAAACCGCTCGTTCACGGGGTCTCGGCATCGACCTCACGATGGGGGCTGGCTGGTGCTTCGGTGGCCCGTGGATCGACAAGGAACACGCGGCCAGCTCCGGCATGAAGGTGAAACGTGCGGGCCCCGGCGGACAAGGCTATATGATCGACCCGTTTTCTCCGGCGGCGATGTCCAACCACGTGGCGCGTTTTGACGCCGTGTTCGGGAAAGGCGGTACGGCAGAACGTCCCCGCGCATTCTACCACGACAGCTACGAATACTACGGCGCGATTCCGAAACACGGGGAAGACGTGGATGAATCGTTGCTCGCCTGTTTCCAGGTCTGGACCGACTGGTGCCGCGCAAACGGATACCTCTCGCGTAACGAGGCGCACGGCGCCCCGGCGAACTGGCTCGACTTCTACGCGCTTGCCGACATCCCCGAAACGGAAATGTTCGGCAAGAAAGACCGCGATATCCTAATCTCCAAATTCGCCTCTTCCGTCGCGCACGTCAAGGGCACGAGGCTCGTCAGCGCCGAGAGCTGCACGTGGATCGACGAACATTTCTGCGAACGCCCCTCCGAAATCAAGGTTTTCCTCGACAAGCTTTTCCTCGCAGGGGTGAACCACGTCTTTTATCACGGGCTTTGTTATTCGCCGGTCGATGCTCCCTGGCCCGGATGGTGTTTCTACGCCTCGCTGGAGATGAACCCGCGCAATCCGATCTGGCGCGAAGTCGCCGCAATCAACGCCTATGTGACGCGCTGCCAATCGATCTTCCAGACCTGGACTCCCGCGAATGACCTGCTGGTGGTGTGGGATCCGACTCGCTACCGCAAAAAGCCCGGCAACGCCTGTAAACAGATGAGCGTACACAACAACGACTGGTTCTACGGGGAACCGATCGGAAAGACCGCGAAACGCCTCTATGAAGCGGGGTTCTGTTTCGACTATGTTTCGCGGCGGCAGCTGCGCGAACTTTCTCTCGCGCGGTATGCAGAGACAATTGATCCGGAGAAGAACGAATGGCCGAAGATCGTGAAGCCTTGCCCATTCACAGCCGCGACCGGTATCCAGGCGACGCGCTGGACGAAAGACGGACAAACCCTCTACTTTGTCGTGAACACCAGTACTCAAGAAAAGGAAATCCATGCCGGAAAATCCTTCACCGTACTGAATCCGCTATCAGGGAAGATCTCGGAACAAACCTCTGTCCTGATTTGTCGGAACCATTCCCTCTTCCTGATCGGCGACGGCTTCACCGTCTCCGATGCGACGAACGAGAAGCGGAACGAACGGGAAATCACGGGTGAATGGACTGTGACACCTGTCGTCGGCGGCCCCGAAATGCCAACGCAGAAAACGCTTTCCTCCCTGGTCGGATGGGAGTCGTGGGACGATGCTTTCTCCGGCACGATGCGGTATGCCATCACCTTTGACGCATCCTCCACGTTCCAGAACCTTTCGCTCGGTGATGTCCGTGAAATCGCGCGGGTACGCCTCAATGGTCAAGACCTCGGCGTCTGTTTCATGCCGCCGTACCAATACGACATTCCTTCTGGCGCACTGAAGCGAAGCGGAAATCGTCTCGAAATCGAGGTCACGAACCTAGGCGCCAATCGTCTGCGCTGGAACGACAGGAACGGCGTAAACTGGAAATACTTCTCCGACATCAACATCGTCGGAAGCAATTACAAGAAGCTCGACGCCTCCACCTGGCGTCCCCTGCCGTCCGGGCTGCTCGGCCCTGTCACAATCTGGTGATCCGCGGCTTCTCGCCCCGGAAAACTCAATCAGTGGCACTCGCAATTCCCCTGTTGATACTCTTAGCCGAAAAGATCACAAAGGCTGAATGGCTTTTGGCTTTTAGCCCCCGCTCACGCCATGCGCGAGTGATTCGATTCATGCTGTACGCACGCCGGAGGTTGAAGTTTTAGCCGAGGTTGAAATGGCATTGTGATTTGTGACATTGTTGGCATTTGTGAACATTTGAGATTTGTGAACAATGAAGTTCTAGACGAGCTGGTAGCGGGTAGCTGTCGGATGAGAGCTACCGACCACAGCAGCTAGACTTCCCGCCGCTATGCGTTTGACAAGAGCGGCGCAAAAATGATATGGTAGATACGTCCATTTGATCAACTGTATCTTCGCTTTGAGGCGAAAGGAACATACCGTATGAACAGAACGATCCTGATCCCGACGTTCATGATGCTATTCACCGCAACGGCGTTCTCCGTCCCCGGTGTCTCCGCTGTCGAGGTGTTTCCGCCCGACCCTGCGCTGGGCACGGTACGGGTTACCTACTCTCTCGCAAACCCGCCCGCCATTGTCACCGCCGAACTTTTCGAGAACGGCGTCGCACTGCCGGACGAGGCGCACACCTATCTCGACGGTGATGTCAACCGTTACGTCACCAACACCGCCTGCTCCTTCACCTGGGATCCGCGTCACGCGTGGCCGGGACACAGGATGGACGGTACTCTCACGGTACGCGTCACGGCGCATACCTTAGCCGATCCGCCTCTCTATTGCGTGGTGGATCTCTCGCACGGTTCGGAAGGCGACGCATTCCCCCTGGAGTTCTACACCAGTTCCAACGCCGTGCCAGACGGCGTGACCGCCGAGTGTTACAAGCGGCAGAAACTCATCCTCCGCAAAATCCCACGCACGGGAGCGGATGGATTTCTGATGGGCGCCCCCGAGTTCGAGGGAAGCAGGGACGCGATCCGCGAAAAACAGCATCGTGTGATTCTGACGCGAGATTTCTACATGGGCGTCTTCGAGGTGACACAAGAACAGTTCCGCCGCATCTGCGGCGAACAAATCTTGGGCACGAGATTTCAGACGATACACACGGAAAACGCACCCGAAAACTACACCTCGATGAATCCCGTTCTGCCGATGGACACCAACAATTTCGCCATGATCCGCGGTTCGGTCGCCGACGGAATCGACTGGCCAGCGACCGGATACACGGTCAAGGAAAATTCTTTTATGGATATCCTGCGTCGCAAGACGGGCAATCTTCTGTTGTTCGACCTGCCGACTGACGCCCAGTGGGAATACGCGGCTCGCGCAGGTAACATGGGATCCTACCCTTCGGGTGACCTATGGATGTACACGCAGGCGAACGGGGAATCCTGGAACGACGTGATTGAAAGGGGCAACTCGAACTACGTGGGGAAAATCGGCGCGTTTGTCAATTTTCAAGGATCCCACATCGGGTATCCCCTGCCCGTCGGATCGTTGCGTCCGAACGCATGGGGACTCTACGATGTCTGCGGCAACATCTACGAGCGTGTGCTAGACTGGGTGGATCGGCAAAACAGTCTGACGAATGCGGTGGATCCCGTCGGAACCGACGCGGAACATGTTTACCGCGTCTTCCGTGGAGGATCCTACAATTACAGTCTCGCCGATATCCGCCTTCCCCGCCGTTCCGCCGAATCGCCCGACCGTTGCACCGGCTATATCGGATTTCGTATCGCCGCGACCATCGTTGAATGAGGAGAACGTGACATGAAAAAATGTGAAATCATCTTCCTTTGCCTCTGCGTAACCAGTCTTCTTGCCAACACGCCTTCGATTGAAACCGTGGAGCTTTCTCTCTCCGCCCGTCCCGGCGAAGTGGTCGTCAACTACACGCTCGCCAACCCGCCAGCCATCATCACGGCCGCGTTTACGGCAAACGGCGAACGACTCCCCGACACCGCGAGCTGGTACATGTTGGGTGATGTCAACACGATCGTCACCAATTCCTCCGGTTCGTTCACCTGGAATTATCGGAACACGGTCACGAACCTGGAGACACCCAACCTCTCCGTCACGCTCACGGCGTGGACACTTGAGGCACCTCCGTTATACTGCTGCATCGATCTTTCCGAGGGACCGAACGCAACGGCCTATCCGTTGGAGTTCTACACCAGTTCCAACGCCGTACCGGGAGGTGTCCCCTCCGACACGTACAAAACGGGCAAGATGCTTTTCCGGCGAATTCCGCGTAGCAGCGACGACGGGTTCACGATGGGATCGCCCGCCAGCGAATCGGGACGCAACGCCGCACGAGAGGCCCAGCGCAACGTGGTACTGACACACGACTTCTACCTGTCCGTCTATGAATGTACGCAAGAGCAATGGCAGCGCATCACGGGAAGTTACGGGTTTTCCCACCTTGTGGATGAGATCTCCACCTGGCCGTTCTCTCCGCGGCGTCCGGCGGAGAATGTGAGCGTCGTCAACATTCGGGGATCTCGCGGCGAGGGCGTCAACTGGCCATCCACAACCAACCATGTCGCATCCGGATCCGTTGCGGGAAAGCTACGCGCACGAACCGGCAACATCTACCTTTGGGACCTGCCGACAGAGGCGCAGTGGGAGTACGCCTGCCGCGCCGGCACGACGGGCAGCAGTTACGACGCCACGCTTTCCCTCTCCGAAATGGCGGTGTACGGCAGGAATCAGGGCCTCGACAAACCTCCGTCCGTCGATGGCACCCAGATCGTCGGCACCAAGGTTCCCAACGCATGGGGACTCTACGACATGCTTGGTAACGTAATGGAATGGTGTAACGACTGGCGTCAGGAAGACACCTCCAACCTACCCCGCGTCAACCCCGTCGGTCCCAACGAGTTCACGGACGCACAAGGAGTCTATTACCGCATCGCGCGCGGCGGTGGACACAATTACAGCAGCGGTTCCGTGCGTCCCGCGCACCGGAACTCTTGGGATGACACCAAATGTAATCAGGCATGGGGATTCCGCTTCTCCGCGACGCTCGGTGCGCACTGGGACACCTCCACCACGCCCCCCACTCTCTACTAAGGACCTCCGACATGAAACACCCGATGATGATTTTCCTCTGTGCGGTAACCTTCTCCGCGTCCGCACTTGATTTACCCGAAATCCTCGATGTTTCCCTCGGGCACAAACTTCCCGCTTCCCGATCGCTGGTGGTGGACTACACCCTGACGAACGGCCCGGCCATCGTCACAGCCACCTTCTTTACCAACAACATCCCTTTGCCGGACAACGTTGTCACCTCGCTCACCGGAGACATCTGCCGGATCGTGACGAACGGCGCATGCCGTTTCGTCTGGGACGCGCCGACGGACTGGCCCGGGCATCAAGGTATCCTCCCGCTGACGAAGGTAACGATTGCAGCGCACCCACTCTACTTTCCGCCGCGTTATTGTCATATCGACCTCTCTGGCGGAACAGGGGCAACCAGCTACCCGCTTTATTTCTACGAGTCCAGCAACGCCATTCCAGGCGGCGTCGAAAGCGACCGCTACAAAACGACGGATCTGCTGCTGCGCAAGATCGACCGCACGGGATCGGGCGGCTTCCTGATGGGGTCGCCCCCGTGGGAGTCCAACCGCAACTCCAGACGCGAACGCCAGCACACGGTTGTCCTGACGCAAGACTACTTCATGGGCGTCTATGAGGTGACCGTCGGGCAGTGGCAGCGCGTGATGGGAACCAGCGTACAGCCCAACCACACGGGCGACGAACGATACCCGATGGAGAAAGTGACCTACGGCGAATGTCGCGGGGCGCGTTCGGAAAACATCGACTTCCCGACCACGGGCTTGCGCGTCTCACCCTCCTCCTTCGCGGGCGTCCTCAGGCAAAAGACGGGTAACATCTATCCCTTCGACCTGCCGACCGAAGCGCAGTGGGAGTATGCGGCACGCGCCGGTATCCTCGATTCTTTTTCCGACGGTTCCACGATGGGCTGGCGATCCGCCACACAGCAGAGGGGAAAAGTGCATTTCAACACGAACTCGACAATCGTCGTCGGCAGTTACCTGCCCACGCAATGGGGACTCTACGATGTACAGGGGAATGTGGTCGAATGGTGCCGCGACTGGCTGCTGGACGAGAACCTCCCCGACGCGACGGATCCGGTCGGTCCGTATGAACAGCAAACCTATCGCTCCGCGCGCGGCGGGCATTGGGATCACGCCATCTACGAGCTTCGCTTCGCGCGACGCAATGCGTGGAACGACACCTCGCGGTATAGCACGTTCGGGTTCCGTCTCAGCGCCACCATCATCCCCATCCCGTCCGAATAAGAAAGCAGCAGACCGCAGTTATCCCATCACGCAATGCCCCCGAGATTGGGAGGGGCAACGTCCTCGTTGCCCGAATTGGGAGGGTCGCGCCCCGTCGCGACCGCACTGCCCTTGCCTTCGCTGCGGGGAGTCTCGGAGTTGGGGAGGGTCGCGCCCCGTCGCGACCGCACTGCCCTTGCTTTCGCTGCGGGGAGTCTCGGAGTTTGGGAGGGGCGCGCCCCGTCGCGACCGCACTGCCCTTGCTTTCGCTGCGGGGAGTCTCGGAGTTTGGGAGGGTCGCGCCCCGTCGCGACCGCTACTGCCCTTGCTTTCGCTGCGGGGAGTCTCGGAGTTTGGGGCGCGCTCCGTCGCGACCGCATTGCTTAACCACCTAACTACCACCTAACCAGCCCCCCCTCCCTCAACACCTCTCTTGCGGTCTGTGGTAAAATTCAGTATAATGCCGCCATGTTTTTCCGAAACAAGAAACGACTACCCCACTCCGTGGAGAAACGGCTGTTCCTCGTTTTGGTTTGCGCGTGCAGTTGGCTTGTACCCGGATGCCATTCGCGTCCGACGCCGCCACCGAACCGCAAGCCCATCACGATGACCGTGGTTGTCACGGGATATTGCAGTTGCGGCGAGTGCTGTAACTGGCACTATTCGTGGTGGGGATTCGGTCCGGCGACAATTTCCAAAGGACCGAACGCGGGAAAACGGAAGAAGGTCGGGCTGACCGCCAGCGGAGTCCAAGCGAGTCCTGGAACGATCGCCGCCGACACTTCCGTCATCCCGATGGGATCGATTCTGTACGTCCCCGGATACGGATACGGGAAAGTGCAGGATCGGGGTGGTTCTGTGATCGGAAAGCACATTGACCTTTGGTTTCCCTCCCATGACCAGGCGAAAAAATGGGGGAAGAAAACATTGACGGTGAAAATCTGGAAACCGTGACACGTCGTTGCGGAATTAGGACAGCGAGATGAACGAAGAGAAAAAGTTGGAAGGGTCGGACACGAGCCGGCATTTTTTGAAGCAGTGGATTGCGGAGGATGTCGCAGCCGGAAAAAACGGTGGCGCCGTCGTCACCCGTTTCCCGCCTGAGCCGAACGGATACATCCACATCGGACACGCCAAGGCTGTGAGTATCGATTTCGGCATGGCCAGCGAATTCGGAGGTGTCTGCCACCTGCGCATGGACGACACGAACCCGGCGAAGGAATCAGACGAATACGCGGAGAATATCCAGCGGGATATCCACTGGCTGGGATACGACTGGAAGGAGTGCCTCTACAGCGCCTCAGAGATGTTCGAGCAGATGTATTCGATCGCCGAGAATCTGATCCGCAACGGGCAGGCATACTGCTGCAACCTGACGCAGGAAGAGTGGAAGGAGTATCGCGGCGTCCCGGAACGTCCCGGTACGCCCAGCCCTTCCCGCGACACCCCGCCCGAACGGAATCTGGAGATCTTCCACCGGATGAAGGCGGGCGAGTTCGCGGATGGGGAATGGTGCGTTCGCGCGAAGATTGACATGGCCTCGCCAAACATCCATTTCCGCGATCCCGTCATCTACCGTATCCGCCACGTTCCGCATTACCACAAAGGCGACGAATGGTGCATTTATCCGATGTACGATTTCGCGCACCCGATTGAAGACGCGCTCGAAGGCGTCACGCACTCCATGTGTACGCTTGAGTTCGAGGTTCACCGTCCCCTGTATAACTGGGTGATCGACCGCATGGACGAGATGGGGCTGTTGCGCGAACACAACGGCGTGAAAATCCGTCCGCAGCAGCGCGAGTTCGCACGGTTGAACTTGAACTACACCGTGATGAGCAAGCGCAAGCTGTTGCAGCTGGTTGAGGAAAAACGTGTTTCCGGCTGGGACGACCCGAGGATGCCGACGGTCTGCGGATTGCGTCGGCGCGGCTACACGCCCAAATCCATCCGCGATTTCTGCGAACGGATCGGTGTTTCCAAATACGAAAGCGAAACGGATCTCTCCCTGCTGGAATACTGCGTGCGCGACGACCTCAACAAAACCTCGCAGCGCCGCATGGTCGTGCTCGACCCGGTCAAGGTCGTGATCGACAACTGGCCAGCCGGGAAAGTGATCGAGGTGGAAGTCGCGAACAACCCGGAGAATCCAGAGGACGGAACGCGCAAAATCCCCTTCAGCGGAGAGGTGTGGATCGAACGCGCCGATTTCATGGAAGTGCCGGAAAAGAAATTTTTCCGACTCGCCCCGGACCGTGAGGTGCGTCTCCGCGCCGCCGCGCTCTTCACCTGCAAAAGTCTGGTCAAGGACGAGAACGGCAAGATCATCGAGATTCACGGAACCTACGACGAATCCGCCGAGTACGGGAATCCCGCCGACGGCAGGAAGATCAAGGGGACGATTCACTGGGTCAGCGTCCAACACGCGAAGCCGATTGAAGTCAGGCTTTATGATCGGCTCTTCACCGTCCCGAATCCTCTCGACCAGGGAGATCAGGACTTCATCCAGTTCTTGAATCCAGATTCGTTGAAGGTCGTCACCGGATACGCGGAACCGTCCGTTCTCGATGCGAAGCCAGGTGAACGCTTCCAGTTCGAGCGTGTCGGTTACTTCTGCGCCGACAGCGAAGACTCGAAGCCGGGGATACCGGTCTTCAATCGGACAGTCACCCTGAAAGATTCCTGGGCAAAGGGCAAGTAAAGCTTCGCCTTTGCGTTGCTTTCCCTCCCTTTTTGTCTCTTCTTATCGCTTTTTATCCCTTCTTTCCCTTCCTGTCCCTTTTGATCGCTTCCTATCCCTTCCCCATTCAAAAGACAAAAAAACGGGGACAGCTGAGCGTCCCCAGCTGTCCCCGTTCAAGGTTCTCACACGTCGAGAGGGGTGTTTCCCGGTGTGCGTTCTTCACTTATTTGTCATTCAGGGCAACAACGCCCGGAAGCTGTTTTCCTTCGAGGTATTCGAGGGAGGCACCGCCGCCCGTGGAGATGTGCGACATCTTCTCGGCGAGACCGGATTTCTTGACTGCGCTGACGCTGTCGCCACCGCCGATGATGGACATTCCGCCGTTTGCCTTGACCTCGGCGACCGCCTCGCAAATCCCGAACGTGCCCTTGGCAAGAGGCGGGAATTCGAAGCAGCCCATCGGGCCGTTCCACACGACCGTCTTGGCGGACTTGATCGCGTTCGAGAAAAGCTCCACCGTCTTCGGTCCGATGTCGAGTCCCATCCAATCGCCGGGGATGTCGCCCTCGGAAATGCGGATCTGGATGTCAGAGGCATCCTTCTCGGCGGGGAACTTGTCGGCGATCGCGGCATCGACCGGCAGCAGGAACTGGATGCCTTTTGCGGCAGCCGTCTCTAGCATCTCCTTCGCGTAGGCGATCTGCTCGTCTTCGCAAAGCGAGGTGCCGATTTTCTGCCCCTTCGCCTTCAGGAATGTATAGGCCATACCGCCGCCGATGATGATCGTATCGACCTTCGTGAGAAGGTTCTTGACCACGGCCAGCTTGTCGGAAACTTTCGCACCGCCGAGAATGGCGACGAACGGACGAACCGGATTTTCCACCGCATCGCCCAGGAACTTGATTTCCTTTTCCAGCAGGAAACCGGAAACCGCGACAGGGAGGTACTGTGCGATCACGGCCGTCGAGGCGTGCGCACGGTGAGCCGTGCCGAACGCATCGTTGCAGAAGATGTCGCCGTAAGAGGCAAGCTTCTTCGCCATCGCTTCGCGATCCGCCTTCAGCTTCGCCTTCTTCTCCTGATACTCTTCCTCGGTCAGGTGGATGTCCTTCTTCGGATCGTCCTTCTTCACCTTGCCGTCTTCCGCCTTGTAGAAACGGGTGTTTTCCAAGAGCAGAACTTCGCCGGGGCGCAATGCCGCAACCGCGTCGTCAGCCGCCATGCAGTCAGGAGCGAACCCGACAGTCTGCCCAAGGCACTTGGAGAGATGATCCGCGACCGGCTTCAGGGAGAATTCGGCTTCGTACCCCTTTCCCTTCGGACGACCGAGGTGGGACATCAGCACCAGACTCGCGCCCTGATCCAACACGTACTTGATGGACGGCAGAGCCGCCTGGATGCGCGTGTCATCCGTAATCGTCCCGCTTCCGTCTTTCGCCATCGGCACATTGAAGTCCACGCGCATCACAACGCGCTTCCCTTTCAACTCAACATCTCTCAATGTCTTTTTCATCGACCTGTTCCTTTCAAAAAAGTTCTTGTATCATAGCGAATCCAGCACTCTCTGTCCAGTATGGAATTTCAAGAAAAGAAGAACCGCACCTGTTCCCCAACCACTGTACCCGGTGTGCCCCGCCCCCTCAAAAAAAGTCGTCCGGGGATCAATCGGATGCCACTTGAATCGGTGCTTCAAAAATAACTTGTCAGATGCGCAAGGATACGCGATATTATTCTTGTTGTAAGATTATTCTTGTTGTAAGTACGTATGCCCCATCCCCAGATGGCGTCAGGCGCGGGTGCGCTTGACGGTCAGAGGCGAATGGGTTTTGCAAAAACCTCACCGGAAAAACAAGCCATGAATATCATGAACCTTCTCCCAGGCTGCGGCAACGAATACAAGGCCTGTCTGCACACCCATACGACAGTCTCCGATGGCGATTACTCGCCGGCGGAAATCAAGAAAATCTACCGGAAAGCCGGCTATTCGGTTGTCGCCTTCACCGACCACGAGCTGCTGCGCCGCCACGATGACTTGGCCGACGATTCATTCCTCCCCCTCGCGGGGCATGAAGTCGCCCTATGGTCGCACAAGTACGACCGGGGGGAGCCAAAGCCGTACGACCGCGTCCATTTGAACCTGATTGCCACGAGGCCCGGTCTTGACGCGCAGCCGTGGCTGGACGCCCGCCAGTGCGCCCGCTACGCGAAGCGGGACGACGGCAGCTACACACCGCGAAAACCCGAGAAATGCACGGACGCGGAGGTGGCCGCCGCGAGGCTGGAGAAGCACGTCAGGGAGCATCCCGACAAGTCGCGCTACTTCGACGCGGAGACAGTCCGCGCCCTGGTCCGTGAAGCCCGCGAGGCAGGTTTTCTCGTCGCGCTCAATCACCCGGTATGGTCGTACCTGTCCCTTGCGGACGCTGACGACTTCGAGGGGCTGTGGGCCGTCGAGGTTTACAACCGCAACAGCGAACTCGCCCCACCGTACGACAGCGAGCGCGACGACTTCTACGACGCGCTGCTGCGGGGCGGACGGAATCCGGGGGTTTGTTGCCTCGCGACCGACGACGCGCACACGAAAGGACATCTTTTCCACGGCTGGGTTGTGATTCGCGCGCCGCAACTGGACCTGCCGTCCATCGCTGCGGCACTGGAGAAGGGGTGTTTCTACTCCTCAACTGGCCCGACGCTGCAGTCGGCCCGGTTGGAAGGGAATGTCGTGCGCGCGGAGACCTCACCGTGTAAAACCGTCCGCATTATCGACGCGCAGGGCGTCGTTGGCATGCAGACGGCATCAGTGGACGAACAAAGCGACTGGGAGTTCAAGCTTGGCCGTGAACCTCACGGCTATGTCCGCATGGTCGCAGAGGCCTTACATGGAACCAAGGCGTGGACAATGGCCCGACCGGTACCGGCCTGACTCTACTTCCCCTACCCGTCGGCATGAGCGGCAGAACACTACAACCATGAAGGGAACGTGAACGACCGTTGCGTGTGGATATCGCGCCGTTGCGGCGTCCACGCCCTCGCAATGTCCGCACCGACGCCGAAATTTACCCTTTATGGACAGACACGAACTACCAGTTAACGGCACTCGGTTCCGTCGCTCTGGGACTTTCTGGAAATTTGTGTCGCCACCGGATGGTTACGCTTCGCCCTCGTCTGTATAGGTCACGTCCGTTCAGGGTATTTCGGAACGGTAGCCGTGACCGCCTGATTCCGTGTATTCCTATTCCGTGGTTTCACCCGGAAAAAGATTTCCGAATCCCGTCACACACGGCGTTGCCATGAGCGGGGAATAACGGTCAACAGCTCAAGAGATAGACGAGGGAGTTCTCGACTTTCCAGACGGTGAGGGTGCCTGTGTCACATCACCTCTTCACCGTTTCCTCGTTTTCCCGATGGCGGAGACAGCCGTCCTTTGGGTTACTTTTTCCCGGCGCGGAATTCGTCCGCGAGCTTGAACAGCGTCTCCGGATAATCCGTGGTGAAGTGGTCGAAGCCCAAATCCCAGAGCTTGCGGTAAACCTCTTCGTTCGTACCCTCGGTCCACGTGACCGTCTGCGCGGAAACACCATGCTTGTGGAGCAGTTCCACCGCACGTTTCAGGAACGGGGTGGTCGGGCAGAACGGATCCTGTCGGCGCAGATCTGTACGAACATGAATCTGCACCTGGTCGATGCCATCAAATCCAGTCGCCGCCATTTCATCCAGCCGCTGCTGCACAAACGCCTCGGTCTTCTGGATGTTCGCCTCATCGACCACTCTCGGGAAGTTTCCGAGCCAGACCATCGAACGCCCCTTCGGCGCGACCGTGCGCCAACGGGGAATCAGTCGCCAGTTGGAGGAACAGTAATAAACCTGCTCGATCACCCCGAACTGGTTCGCGAGCTTGGCGATCAATTCGGGTGGCGCACCTTTCTCATCGACGTACAGCAGACGCTCGGGACGTCCTTTCATCGAGGCGAAAATCGCCTCCATTGTCGAAAGGCGCGTCGAGGCGTATTCTTTTCCAAGGTACGATCCCGTATCGACATCGCGAACTTGATCCCACGTCAGATCCTTGATCTTCGTGTTGGCAAGTTCCGGCGTGATTCCGCGTCCGATCCGACGAAGGTTATCGTCATGCATCGCAATCGCAACACCATCCTTCGTCAGGCGTGCGTCCGCCTCCGGGGCCATCCCGTGCCCCCAGCACCAGAGGAAAGTCTCCAGCGAATTGTCGGGTTTCGACTTGGCGCCGCCGCCACGGTGAATCTGGCAGCGGTAGAGTCCCTTTTCGCGGGGAATCCACGCGGGCTTTTCCCACTGTCCAGCAAACGCAGCAACCGTCGCGGCGAAGAAAGCCGCTATCATCATCTTCTTCATGTTTCTTCTCCTTCATTGAGTCCGCCCGAATGAATCGGAGCGTTCGTGTTGATTGAAAGTGAGCTGTCGTTTTCCCGTGACTTCTGACGGTGACGGTCATGGGAGAAACAGCCCGACAACCTCCAGGTGCGCGTCGCGCATCTCCTTCCACAAATCGCGGTAGGGGCGGTCCGTCACCGAAAGCAACCCCGTGTTGTAGCTCTCGCCGCCTTTTCCCTGGAAGAAGCGTCCCGTCGCCGACTGGTCAACGAGGGTGAACCATTCCGTGCCCACGACAAAGCCGAGAGACGCGGCGGTCTTCACATACCGGCGGTACGTCATTCCCCTCTCCCGTTGCGTCGGCAGGTCGAAAGTGAAGGGTCTCGTATTCGCCTCCTTTCCCGCCGAATAGAAGAACTCGCTCCAAATCTGCGGCTTGCCCCCGCTCCACTCGTAGATTCGGCGTGCAAAAGCCGGATCCACTTCGCGCGTATAGTAGTTGATGCTGATCGCATCCAAGTACCGTCCGGCCACGCGGCAAAGCGCCTCGCGGTCGGCTGTAGATGGCATCCAGCGGTTGCCGATCAACAGGTGGTGTGGATCACAGGCCCGAAAGGTTTTCACGATCAGGGAGTAATACTTTTCCAGAAACTCGACGGCAAAATCCTCGGGGGACTTGCCGGACGCTTGAAACGCGCGTTTCGCCGCCCAGCTGTCATCCAGCGCGGGAATCGCCCGGGGAATCGCCTCCATCGCCTGTTCATTCTCCAGGAAATACCCGATCAGCAACGCGCTGTTCACGTCTGTGCGCACGGATTCCATCGCCCCCTCCACAGCACGAACCGTCTCCGGATCGTACGGATCGAAGACACCGCGGACCGTCGGGATTTTCCTCACGCCGGAGAGCGGAAGAATCTTCACATACGGAAAGTACGCCTGCCGCGCCGCATCCGGAACTTCGCCGAACGCGCCCATCGAATTGAATCCCGCCTGACGAACCCGCGCGATGTTCCGCAACGCAGTCGCCGTGATGTCGAACGAGCCGTACTTGCGGACAAGGTTCGCGCGATAGTGGGAAACGGCCCGCGTACTCCAGTACGATTCATCCGTCTTCCACGCGGCGGCGAAGGCGCCCTCATGCGGCGGAATCCACTCGTAGGCGTCCTCGCGTCCGGTCACGTCCGTCAAATCGTCGCCCCCGCCGAAGACGCAGACACCCAGATGGAAAAACGCATTCCCGGCTGGATCAACCAGGAACCAGCGCGTACCGCCGCCAGCCAGGACAAGTTTCTCCAGATGGAAATACCCCGTGTGTTTCAGGCCGAACTTCATTCCCGTCCCCAGAATCCCGCCGAAGGCGTCCAGCTTATACCCCTCCGCAGCGAGCTTTCCCGCAAAGTCCAGCGAACGGTAATACCCGTCCTCCGACTTCACATCCGCCTTCAACTCCGACTCTTCCGAGATTTTCCCCGGGAAATCACGAGAGACTTGCCCGAAGCGATCCAGCAGGCGAGCCTTTCCTGCCGCCGGCACGAACGAATAGGTCATCTCCCATTCCATCATCCCGGCGGGCAGGAAGATGCGATACTCGAAGGTATTCCAGTTCCACTTGCGGTTGTCCTGCACCTCGAAGTACGTACCGACAGGGAAACCGAGCGCCAACGACTCCTTGTTGAGATCCCGGACGGCGATCTCGCGTCCGTTTCCTTGAAACAGCTTTTCACTTGCGCCGAGCGCGAACGGGAACGCCCCCTCCCGTTCATCGACGCGCCAGCCGCCGCCGGAAATAAAACTGGTCGGCACCAGCATGGACAAGAGCATCTGATTCGGCTTGGCGTCCGCAACCTGAAACCGGACCCTCCCCTCGGAAACGGACAACGTCGCGTTTCCGCGCTGGCACTCGATGCGAAATGTCCCAGCAGACGGGCAATCGAAGACGACGCAACGACCGTCGATCTTGGCTTGAAATGCGGCTGCCGTCCCACACACGAACACACACGCAAACGCGCACACTCTAAGAATCATCCGTCTCATCACAGGCTATCCTTTCCCAGCAACAATTCACCTTACGGGAGTAAATTATAGCAAACCCAAGCCCATCCTGCAATTTGTTGTTTTCGGGGCAAGAGGAAGTGGGCGCATCTGCGTTTTTCACCGTGATCCATGTAGATACCTGCGATACCGAACGCGGAGATTGAACCTCACGCAAAGTCCGCAAAGTTCGCAAAGGGAAGGAAGGCGGCCACTTCGCGTACTTGGCGAACTTGGCGTGAGACCATGACATGAAAACTTCTGGGTTTAAACACGGCAGACCTTTGTTGAATTATACAGATGCGCCCAGAGGAAGTTCTGAGTTGCCGCGTCCCCGTTCGGTTGTACGGCATGGTATGTCGCGCCACAGGACGAACCGCGAAAAATAAGACGGAAAAATACGCCGCCAACCGACCGCTACCAGCTACTCCTGGTAGGTTTGAAAAACGAGGAGCGGACCGCCGAGGAAGGTGATGCGGAATTCGTTGGCGAACGACTCGTTCAAGGCGGCCTGCCACCAGCGCGTGAACGCCACGTTCTCCACGGAGTACTTTAACCCTTCCGTATAGACGCGCAGGCCCGGCGTGAATGAAAACAGGGAGACCTGTTGTCCGGGGAAGGACGGAAAGACGGTTGATTTTCGAATGGCGGTGAAGACACCGGTGTCCGTGTAGAGCCGCACAGTCGCCTTTTCCTGAAAATCGGCCAGCAACGATAGATTGCCCAGCGTGTGGTCCTCACGCCCGCCCGTCGCGCCGAGAATCGCGAGGTCCCGCCAATTTCGCTTGACGCAAAAGCGAAACGCCTTCGACAGGTCATTGGTATTCTGATCCGTGTCGGATACGATTCGCTCCGCGTACTTCTCGCGTAGGGTTTCGTCCAGGCTATCCAGATCCCCGACGATTCGGGTTGGCTCCAATCCGAACGCGCGCAGTTTCGCGGCGGAGCCGTCGCAACAGACGATGCGGATCGCGCCGCGCAACAGGCCGAGCGGAATGGGATGACGCGGGAAATCCCCGTTAGCCAAAATCACGGTCTCACTTGGAACGATCATCATGGCGTCTCCGGTAAATCTGAAGCGGCGTTTGGTTCTGCCCGAAGTCAGGTACGGTCTTCACCAACTCGTACCGTTCCCGAATCGCGTTCAGAAAAACCTGCCGCTCGTCATCCGGAACCGGATCGGTCACGGGAGAGCGGATCGACCAACTGTAGCCGCTGAACGCGCAGACGGCGGCGGGTGACGACTTCAAGAGCGACAACAGCGTTTCGGTATTCACGACGTGGTTCGACGCCGCTTCCTCCACATTCAACTCGGGAAAATACGAAAACGGTCCCATTTCCAGACCGCGAGGCAACGAGAGCCCCGTCTCCACAGCCAGATAGGCGTCTTGCGTCAGCAACTCACCTTTCGCGTCGGCGAGCGCCGCGATCTCCCTGCCGGTCTCCCGCAACAGGGACAAATCCGACTGTTTGCGCATCACCGTCCAGAAGCGGTCTTGGCGGATAACGAACCAATCCTGCAACAACGGCGATCCGAAGGAGACAAGCAGAACGGTCGCGACGGAAACCAGAGAGACCCAGGAACGTCCCGTTCGCGTCTCGGCCATCTCTGCCAGCCAGGTGGCAGCGGAAATACAAAAGAGTCCCATCACGGGAACCTGATAATCGTCATACGGATGCGGGCTGCACAACTGGAAGGTGAAGACAACCCCCGCCGCAAGGAAGCAACCCCAACGCCAGAAAGACCGCGCCCCCGAAGAATCCGATTCGGATGTCCCCTGTCCGCTTCCCTTCCCTTTCGACGCGTGCCACAGCAGAACCGCCAGCGACAGGATCGCCAGCGCCGCATACCCGCGCACAATGCGGGAAACGGAACCCGCCATCAGCATCAGATTACGCCCGCCGCGCGAGACATGGAAGGTTTGGGCATAGAGAAGCTCCTCTTTCGCAACGAGCAACGGGATCCCGTACACCAGCGCGACGCCGAGCGTCCCTCCGATCCCGAACCAGAACCACGACATCCCGCCAGCCCTGCGTCGCTGGAAGAGGAGGACGAATGCCACCACCGGCAAAATCAAAATGAGCGAGATGCGTGTACCCGCCGCCAACGCCAGCAGAAAACCGCCCAGGAAAGAACAACAGATCGAGCGCACCGAATTTCCATCGCACCAAGTCAGCGCGAGAAAACCCGCGAGAATCAAAAGCGCACCGAGTGAATAAGTCTTGGGAATCGTGGTGAAATAAACATGGTAGAGGTTGCAGGCGGTCAACGCAAAGGCGATGACCCCCGCCACGCAACGGCATTCGCGACGCACCAGACGGGAAGCGAGAACCCCCGTAACCACGGCGCCAAAAATTCCCAGACACGCCGTCAGCACCCGTCCGCCCAACACGCCAGCCTGTCCCCAAAGGCCATGCAACGAACCATACACGGTCGGCAGAACAGGTCCCTGCGTGAAGAAGAAATCACGGTAGGGAAAGCGACCGTTCGCGACCATCCGCGAGGCGTACAGATACCAACCCTCGTCTTGATTCAGCGCACCGAACCAGACTGAAAAACCGTACAGGCAAAAGGCGGCAGCCACGGAAAGCGTCCCCGCGATCCAAACACCCTTTTCAGACAAAAAACGGGAAATCATCGTTCATCCTTTCTTGTCCCAGTATAACAAAAATCCGCCTCTCTGAACAGTCCCCAGATTCCGTGTTGAGCCGAGTAAGCGCATTGAGCCGGACATTCTGGATATGCAATGCGGACGCGACGCTTTTGAAAAATGAAATCATGATGAAACCAAACGATGCCATCCCCGATTGTTGGCTTGACCCTAAAAGGTTGAAATGATAGATTGGGGTGGATTTTGGAAGTCACAGGTATTTCCCGTCATTTGCGGAGGAGTCCGGCACGGGCGGATAACCGATTCGCTTGGGTACTGCTCCGTGATGTGGGGATAGTAGATTGGTTTTGGGAGAAGCCTCGGCTTTCTCTCTTGGGTGTTGCCGGAAGGATAAGGTGGTATGTCATACAAATTGTTTGCGCAGGTGTTTGCGGCGGTTGCGGGAATTTGCATCTCGACGACGCCGTCGTTCGGCGGGCTGGTGGCGAAGTGGGACTTCAACAACTACGATCCGACGAACCCGACGGCGACGAACATCCTCGCGGCGACTGTCGGCGACGCGGGTAAGCCTTGTTATTATTACGTGAACAATTCACCCAAGTGAACCGCGCTCGTGACGGATGGCACGCTCGGGCAGATGTACGTGGTTGCGCCCGACTATACCGGTTCTGATGCGGTCGTCACCAATGCCGCCGCAGGTCTCGGGGAAGGCAACTACGCCATCGCGATTCCGAAGTACTCGCATGTCGCCCTGCCGATTCCCGATGCCGTGAAGAACCACGTCTGGACGATGAAGATACGCTTTTACCGGGCGGACTCGTCCTTCGAGACCCTGTTCAACCGCAACGGTAACACGACCGACGGGGATCTCTTCATCCGCAACAACAGAACCGTCAGCGGAAAACTGGCGGACAGCGTCGGCGGCGGCAAGTTCGCCGGGTCCAACAATTACAAGACTCCTGTTTCGAGCGGTGTCTGGCACACGCTGACGATCTCCGTCGGCGAGCAGCGCTGGGACGTGTACCTGGATGAAACGACGTTGTGTACGTACAATAACAGCGGAGAGCGGAAAACCTATTTCGCCGACAGCGACGAACCCCTCAAGGATATCGACGGAGTCGGCCATCTTCTCCTGTGCGCCGACGACGACGGCGAGGACGGGCTTCTGTACATCGACTACGTGGAGCTGTACGACGAGGCGTCCGTTTACGAGGGCAAGCTGCCGCACTACTCGAAGGCGGGCTTGATGGGCGAGTGGACGTTTCCCGTCGCCAATCCCGTCAAGGCGACAGTCGGGCGCGACCTCGTGAAGCATACGCATGACGGACAAACCGTCAGCTTTGCCGAGGCGACAGACGGCGTTCTTCCCGGCGACGGGTACGTCCGCGCCGGGCGGTACAACGACTTCATCTGCTACCACGGACTTCCGGCCAACAGCAGTTACACCGTGGTGATGGACGTTCGCGTGCCGCGCAATCCCAACGGTACGCAACAGTGGCATTCCCTGTTCTCGGCGAACGATTCGCAGGACGCATCCGTCTTCATTCAGTACAAGAACAGCAAGCTCAACATCCGCTCCTCCGGCGACAAGACCGTCGCAATGGGTGTCGCGTTTGACGAATGGCGCGCGTCGCCATCGCGTACACGAACAATATCAAAAAAATCATGTACGTGAACGGCAAGATGAACCACGAAAGCACCGTGCGCCAGGACCGCATGAAGACAACCAAAGGCGGACACTTCTCCCTTCTCGGCGACAATGACGGCGAGGATTTCGAAGTCGATATCTCCTACGCGGCAATCTACGACCGCATGTTGACGGCAGCCGAGATCGCTGAACTCCATTCGCGTCCGCTCGCGCAACGCGCAGACGAGTCGTTCGTGCCCACGCTCGCCCCTGCGGGCGTGTGGGTGGCCGACGGCAACGGCGGCCTGGCGACCTCGAAGGGGATGCCGCTCACAGCGGTGGGCAACGGCTACACCTGGACGCGCACAGCGGTGACGAATGTCGCCACGTATGTCGCCGACATCACGCTTCCCGCCGTGCAGACGGACGGCGGCGTGCTGGCCATGAACGTGAGCGGCGTCGCCTCCGGCATCTACGGCACGGGCAGCACCTACTCCGGCAGTTTCACCACGACGACCTCCGCCGGCAATTTCCTCGCCAACACCACGGTGGGCAAGTGGGGTTACTGGACCGAGAACGCACTCGACCGCACGTACCCGCACCGTGTGGCGGTAACATGGGCGGCGAACGGACGCGTCCACTACTATGTTGACGGACGTCCGTGGGGACAGATCACTCCCACGGACGGCGACACTTCGCTCCAGCCATCGGACACGATGACGTTCCTGGACGGTCTCGCGTCGGGCGTGACGAGGTTCGCCGCCTACGACGCGACGTTGACGCCAGATGAGGTGGCCGCGCTCGGCGGCGCGGGCACGTCTTTCTCCGGCAACGCGCCCAACGCGCCGACGGTTTCGGCGACGGTTCCAGCCGATCCCGTGAAGGCGCTCGTCGATCCCGTGACGTTCACCGTGTCGGGAACGCATCCGGACGGCGAGTACATCTCGTTCGCGATCGACTTCGGCGACGGCACGGGAGACTGCACGTCCGAACTCGTCCCCTCCGGTTCGTCCGTGACGTTCTCGCACAAGTACATCGCCGTCGGGACGATGACGCCCCGCGTAAAGACGATCTCGCAGAACGACGTGGAAAGCGCGTGGACATCGCTGGCGACGCCGTTCGAGGTCGTGAGCGTCTCCGTCGCGGCTCGCGACGTACTGCTCACCTGGCCGTGGCAGCAGAACGTCTATACGAACCGCTTCACGATTATGTGCGAGGGCGTGAAGGACACGGAGGACGCGACGCGCTGGGACGGCCTGGAAGTGCAGTACGGCGCGGGCTACGCGCAACATGCAACGATGTCGCGCGTGGAGGGGAACGGAACCACATGGATCTACACCGCGCACATCACAATCGACGGCGCGGACGGACAGACCATCCCCTACCGCCTCGGATACTATGGTCTTCCGCTCACATTCGACGACCCGGCAGACGACACCGCCGGTACGGTGAAGTTGTGGTCGCAAGACGAGAACGAGTCTTTCACATGCGCCATTTGGGGTGACAACCAGCAGGGTGGAAATACCTACGACTGGGGTTCCGACAAGTTTCTCTACGTGACACGCCTTTTCGAACACATGGTTTCGCAAGACGTCGATTTCGGCATCTCGACGGGCGACATGGCGTCCAACGCAAACTACGCGAACGAGATACGTCCCTGTATCCTCGACCGCACGGACGCGATCTTCGGCCGCACGCGTCCCTACTATGTGGCGTGGGGCAACCACGACACGGGCTTTCCCGCGAACAAGCCGTACTTCGAGACGGGCGCCGTGGACGAACCCGCCTACGGCACGAGCGCATCGGGCAACTACTACCTCTATCGCGGGAACGTTCTCTTCATTTTCATCGACAACGGTCTGATGACCGCCGCCGCCACGCAGACCTGGCTCGCGGACCTGCTCGCCACGGATCGCGCCCGCGCGGCGAAGTTCCGCATCCTCGCGCAGCACGTCCCGTTCTGGCTTGAGTGCTGGGGCGGACACAACAGTATCGCGCTCCTCGAAACCGCGAAGGCGGGAGGAATCGACCTGGTACTCTCCGGCCATATGCATGGATACGAACGTATCCACAAGGACGGCATCGTACAGCTCACGAACGGAGGTGCCGGGTATCTCGACCATCTCGAATCCGTGTCCGTCAGCTACGGCGACGCCACGTTCATCGGCGGGCACAGGGACGTGCCCTACCTTTGGGCGCGGCAAAAGAGCACGGACGAGACGAACGTGATCGGACCGGCCGAGCCCGTGCGAATGGGTTGCATCCAGAGTTACGGCGAGCTGAAGGTGGACGGCGCGACGCTCACCTACACCGCGCACGGCTTCCACGCGGACGGCAGCTACATCGGCGTGTTCGACGAATTCTCCCTCACCTCGCGCACCGTCATAGCGACGGCGCCCTCGCCGTCCTCTTCCATCACCTGCGCCGATCCCTCGACCTTCGCGCAGTTCACCTCCGCGTCCGTCACGAACGCGAAGTGGAAGGAGTACAAGGACGCGGTCGGCGAAGCGTTCACCTACGCGGAAGGCGCGGGCGCCGATCCGGTCGTGAACGTCTCGAAGAACGAAATCGAGAAGTTCCTCGTCTGGCTCAACGGCGCAAACGGAGACTACCGTCTGCCGACCGCAGGCGAACTCGAGACGGTGTTCGGCGGTGAACTGCGGCGTGATGTCGCGGAGTGGACCTCGTCCGTCGATCCCCGCACGGGGTGGTGCCGCATTCTCGGTTCTCCCTTGTGCGCGGCGGACGGCACGTGGTGCCGCGAAGCAGACAAGCCATCCATCGCGACGGCGGGCTGCCATGCGAACTACCTCGGTTTCCGTCTCGCCACCGGTGCGGCTCCGGCGGAACCGGCGGCGCCCGGCGCGTCGCTCGCGCCCGCACTCGCGTCTCTGGAACAGATTGCCGCCCCCGCTGCCGTCTATAAGTGGCAGAATAATACCCTCGTCGATATTACGGCGGAGTGGACGAATCCCGCATCCGACCTCTCTTACCAGGTTCCGGTAATCTTCACGGGCAAGGGCGTGATCTCGAACAACCCGACGGCATTCAACGTCACGTTCCACGCCGGACTGGCCGCGCCATATTCGACACAACTCGTCAAGAGCGGCGAAGGCGCACTTACGGTCAAGGGCGTGGTCAAAGGCGGCGTGTGCGACTCCGAGGGCGGATGGGTAATCGCCTCCGAGGGACCGCTCTCGTTCGAGGATGTCGTGTTCGCCGGGCAGGGCGTACAGTTCCGTTCGGGCGACCGCGCACTGCTGCTGAAGGGCGACAACGACTTCTCCGGCGCGGACATCTTCCTCAACGGCGCGAACAACAACTGCACGAACTACGTAGCCTCTTCAACGCCAGCGACATTCCGTGCGCGGCGCATAACGAACAAGGGCGCGAATCCGTCTGGCATTGGCGAGAACCTCTCTCTGATCCTCTCCAAGGACATTCGGTTCAGTGGCGGGTACACGATGCACATCGATGGTTCGCTGGACGCGGAGGCGTTCAACATGTTCACCAATAACGACCCGTGGCTGTTCGGAGCCGGCACATTGCGCGTCGGGTATTTCGGGACGTACGACCACTCGTGGATTCGGCTCGCCGTGTCGAACGCCGTATTCACCACGGCGCGTCCGCTCCGCTCCAACCATGAGAAATACTATTCAGGCGTTCTTCGTGGCAGGGGATGTCGTGCGCCTGTCCTCCACCTGCGACTGGGAGATCGGCGAGAAAGACAACTTCGGAAAACCCGTTTACATTCTTGCGAATACCACGCATGCCGCCCGTCCTAAGCTCGTGATCGAGGGGACGCACGACGTCCTCTATGCGCCTACAGCATCCGTCGGATCCTACGACACCACGAGTAGTTACACCGCCCCCTGGGACGTAGAAATGGCCGGAACAGGGACCGTAACGGTCAAGACGCCGACGCAGGGCGACATCAACGTGTCGAACGGCACGGTGAAGATTTCCGCCCTGCCGTGTGCAGGGATTACCTCGACCTCCGGCACCGGCAATTGGTCGATCGACGAAACGCTCTCACTTTCGGCGGGGCAGATCGTCCACGGCGCGTTCGCGACGGGCGGTACCCTCTCCTTCGACTTCGGCGCGAACGGTGCCGGCGAATATGCCGTGCTGGAGGGGTGCGGGCTTTCGGAGGGAGACATCACGGTGACGACCTCACTCGACGGCGACAACCAATACACCGTGAGCCGCGACTGGTCCGGCGGGAACCTCACACTGACACTCATGCCCGTCGGCGCTCGGATCGCCGAATGGACAGGCGGCGGCACGGCCGAGAATCCGTTCGACACGGCGAACTGGCGCGTGACGGACGGAACAGGAACGGAGATTCCAGGCGCCGTGCCGAACGCCTCCACGTTCATCCGCCTCGCCGGCGCAACGGCGCTCAGCTTCCCGCAGACGGAGGGATTCACCTACGCCGGGCTGATGCTCACGGATGGCGTCTCGCTCGTGGCCGACTGCGACTGGAGCGGACTTGGCACGGTCGCGTTCCGCGACGGCACGTGGATCGACCTGCTGGGGCACCGTCTGGACATCACCGGTTTCACGGGCGTGACGGCGGGCATGGCAGGCGTGACCGATTCGACGATGGACGCGGAGCATCCGGGCGAACTTCACATCCGCGTCGCGGAAGATGCGACCTTCACAAATGACAAAGTCGCGCTGAACGGCAATCTTCGCCTCGTGAAGGAAGGCCTGGGCACGTTTGTGGCGACCAAGGCGAACCAAAAATACACCGGAGGCACGGAAATCGTTGCGGGGACTTTGAAATGCGGGGCGAAGTCGTCTTCCTGGCCTTTTGGCGGAGACGGCAACAAGAATGAGGCGTCGCAGATTATTACCGTCGATAGAGGAGCCACGCTCGACATCAACGGGATGACGGCTTTCGGCTACATAACGATCGTGTTCAACGGCGGAACGGTGAAGGGTGCCTCGACGCAGTTCAACTGCGCAAAGCGGCTTACCGACGATTCGTATCTTGAAGTGACGGGGGACATGAAGTTTCAGACCCATCCGCTCGTCTTGGACAGGCATACCCTCGAAGTGTCGATAACCTCGGCGAAAAACCTCATATTCGACTCGTGTTCACCAGAGGGCCCCGGCAAGATCGACATCAAGTCCGGCGGTTATCTGCTGATGCAGAACATTGAACATGTTGCGACGAACGTGGACTTCGTCGTCGGCAGCGCGTTGAAAATCAACACCGCATCGAGCGTACACGACTACGAGGCTGTATTCAACGGCAACTACAACCTCGGGGCTGCGGCGCTGAACGTACACGGTACTTTCAAGCCGTCCGCGCACGACTGCTTCTACGGCTGCACGATGATGGACGGCTCGACCATCGACCTGACAAACCGCACCACGCCGCTTCCGCTCACGTCCGCGTTCACCGACAGCGGCTTGAAGACGCTCTCGTTCGCGAACGGCGCGACCATCCGGGTGAAGGTGGACGGCAGGTCATTCTCCGGACGGACCGTGAAGGTCATGTCGTGGAATGAACCACCGGCGAACGTCACGTTCGTTTCCGCTGGCAACGGTACGGTCAAGGCGGAAGCAGACGGCCTCTACTTTGTCAAGGGTGGCACCGTCTTGAGTATCCACTAGGGCAGTGCGGCGCGTTCGGTTGTGCGGCATATCCGCCCGCACCGCAAAGCGAGCCCCCCACCCTCACGTGTGGGCGGGCAGTGCGGCGCGTTCGGTTGTGCGGCATATCCGCCGCACCGCAAAGCGAGCCCCCCACCCTCACGTGTGGGCGGGGGAGCGGTCGCGGGTGAGTACCTGCGAGCGGTAGATTGTCCAGCCGTTTCCGAGCCAGTAGGTCATGCCGCACACCCACATGGTCGGCAGCAGCAACTGGTGATTGCCGGAAATCTCGCTGACCATGATGATCGCCGCCAGTGGCGTTCGAACGGTCGCGGCAAGGAATCCCGCCATCCCGACCAGCGCGAAAGCCCCCGGATGGATGCCGATCATAGGGAATATCTTCTGCATGACCAACCCGAACGCAGCCCCCAGCGTGGAACCGGACACCAGCGCGGGACCGAACAATCCGCCGCTCGCGCCGGAACCGACGGTAAACGAGGTCGCTACAATCTTTCCCAAAAAGATCAGCAGGAGCGTCCCCAGCGTCATCGCGCCGTACTGGTTCACCAAGGGGCTATCGACCACCAACGCGCCCTGGATCACGCCGTATCCCGCCCCCAGGATCTCCGGAACAAAGTAGCCGATGATCCCCGTGACGAGCCCGCCGAATCCCGGCTTCAGCCAGTCCGGCATATCCCAGCGACGGAACGCCTGTTCCGTCTTTCGGAAAATCAGGATGTAGAGTTTCGCGCCCAGCGAGACCACCAGCGCCAGCAACACAAAGAGAACCAGCTTGATCGGGTTGTCAAATCCCCAGTCCGGCATCGCGAAGAAAGATTGCCAGCCGAAGAAAAAGCAGAAGATCGCATACGCAATGGTCGAGGCCATCAGCGACTGGATGACGACCTCATACTCGATGTCCAGTCCGCTGTAAAGAATCTCCGCACCAAAGAGCGCCCCCGCCAACGGCGCACGGAAGATTGCGCCGACACCGGCAGAAAGTCCCGCCACCATCAGGACTCTCCGTTCCGCCGCCTTTACGTGAAAGAGGTTTCCGAGCAAAGAACCGCACGCGCCCGCGATCTGTGTAATCGGGCCTTCCGATCCCGCAGAACCGCCCGAACCGATCACGATGGAAGAGGAGACCGCCTTGACCGGGATGATCTTCCACGACATGTCCCCTTCCTTGTGGTGGAACGAGAAGATGCAGGAGTCCGTGCCGTGTCCGGCGGCATCCGGCGCAAACCACTTGATGAGGATCGAGCTGATCACGCCGCCGAAAATCGGGAGGATGACCAGCATCCAGCGGATCGGTTCACCGGGATCCTTCACTTCTGGAAAGCAGCTCCGCTCGCCCGCCACGGGAATCGAATAGAGGTTTCCGAGCGATTCCATCAGGTAATGGCGGGAAACGTCGAGCAGCCAATAGAAGCCGGAGGCGGCAAGTCCCGAAGCGACGCCTACAACCGCGCAGAGGACGAAAATACGCCCGGTCTTGACGGAGATGCCTCCGCCGCCGACCCAAAACTTCAACCACTCGAAGGTAAAACGCTTGAACATTGGCTCGCGACCGAAAGCCTACTCGTCGCCCCCGTCCGTCGCGCGCCTTCTGCGCGGCATTTTTTCAGGACGCGAACGAGCCTTGAGGAAAATCACGACGGGAGCCCCCTCCAAACCGAACCGTTCGCGGATGGCCCGGCGCAGGAACTCCAGATAATTCTGCGTCATCAGTTTCGGATCGTTGACGAACATCCGAATCGTCACGGGGGCGACACAGACCTGCAGCGCGTAGTAAATGCGGAGGCGTTTCCCGAACCGCATCGGCGCGACCGCGCGTTTGGTCGCCTCCTCGATCGTCCGGTTCAGCATCCCCGTCGGCAACTTCATCCGCGTCTGCGCCGCCACATGGTCGATCACCTCGATACTCTTGCGCACATTCTGTCCAGACTTGGTGGAGGTGAAGACGAGCGGGCAATAGGACAAGAACGGCATCATCGTCCGAATGACCTCTTCCGCTTTTTTCTGGGCAATCCCTTTCGCAATCGCCAGATCCCACTTGTTCATCAGGACCACGCATCCCTTGTTGTTGTCGGAGATCAGTCGCGCGATTCGCTTGTCCTGCACCGTAGGACCGATCTCGGACTCCATGACCAGCACGACGATGTCCGCCTTCTTCACGCTCTCCTCGGCGCGGAAGAGGCTGAACCGCTCAACCGCGCTGTCGCACTTGTGGCGGTTCCGCATTCCCGCCGTATCGACAAAGACGTAGTGGCGCGCCTGGGGGCCCTCCCCGATCGCGAACGGGACCTCGATCGAGTCGCGCGTGGTTCCCGCGATGTCGGAGACGATCAGGCGTTCGCCATTCAGCAGTCGGTTGATGTACGAGGATTTCCCCGCGTTGGGGCGTCCCACGACCGCCACGCGCAGCGGTTGCACCACTGTCTGGTTGACCTCCTCCGGAAGATACGGCAACACGGCGTCCATCAACGCGCCGACTCCCGAACCGTGCGCGGCGGAGATGTTGAAAGTCGGTAACCCCAGCTTCGAAAACTCCAGCGCGTTCGCCTCATGGCTCGGCAGGTCGCACTTGTTCACCGCCAGCAGCAGCGGCACGTCCGCCTTGCGCAACATGCCGGCCACTTCCTCGTCCAGCGGCTGGATCCCGGTCTGAACATCCACGACAAGCACCGCCACGCTGGCATCCTGAAGCGCGGCCGCCACCTGGTCGCGGATCTCCTGTCCGAATGAGGACGGCTGCGACGTAAGCATAATCCCGCCCGTGTCGATCAAGTGGAAACGGTTGTTGTTCCACGACACCTCGAGCATCAGCCGGTCGCGCGTCACGCCGCTCTCATCATGCACAATCGCAATCCGACGCCCGGCAATCCGGTTGAACAGCGCGGACTTGCCGACATTGGGGCGTCCCACGATGGCGACCACCCTGCCCTTCTTCGTTTTGGGCGTCTGTATTTCTTCTTGCGTTTCCATAACTCCACTAGTCCTTCAAAGCCCGGAGAATCCGGTGACGAATCATGCGGCGAAGGCAGAAGAACGCCAAAACCAGCAACGTGATGCAGAGGCAGAAAAGGACGAGCGAACCGATCGCCGTCACGCCGCCGGCCGCAAAACCTTCCTTCATCCACTTGTTCAGATTGGCGAGGAACAACTCGAAGACCGCCGTGCCGCTGGTCACCAGCATGAAGACCATCGGCAACAGGCAGATCCAGAAGTTCCGGTGGTTCTTCAGGAGCCAGAGCGAAGCGGTCAATAACGTCAGCGCCGCCAGCATCTGGTTGGCGGACGCGAACATCGTCCACAGGTTCCCCGCCATCGACGGATTGAGCACCAGCAGGTAAAAACCGATGGCGATCACCACGCCCGTCGCGAAGTACATGTTCTTGTTCAGACGAACCAGCAGACCGCTCTTCTCCGTCTTCTCTTTCTGGGCCGCATCGGTCGTAGAGGCTGTGGACCAAATTTCCTGCCAGACGAACCGCGCCAGACGGGTACAGGCGTCAACGGAGGTCATCAGGAAGGCCGCCACCGCCAACAGCATGAAACTCTGCGCCGTGTTTTCGGGAATGCCGAGTTTCCCGCAGAACGAAGCGAGTCCCTTGGCGAAGAGGACAACCGGCTTGCCCTCGGCAAGTCCCGCCATCAGCTGATCCTGCGAAAGCCACGCCACGGAGATCAACGCGAGGAGCGCGACGACACCTTCCAGCAACATGCAGCCGTACCCGACGGGACGGATATGCGCTTCGGAATCCAGTTGCTTGGAAGTCGTGCCGCTCGCCACCAGCGCATGGAATCCGGAACACGCGCCGCACGCGACGGTCACGAACAACAGCGGGAACAGGTTCTGCGTCACGCCCTTCGCGTTCACGACGGAGACACCCGAAAACGCATGGATGTGGAAGGTCGGACAGACGATCAGGACACCGACAAGCCCCAGCGCGAGCATCGCGTAGAGCAGGTAGCTGTTCAAGTAGTCGCGGGGCTGGAGCAACAGCCAGACCGGCAGCGTCGAGGCGACAAAGCAATACACGAAGAGGATCATCACCCATATGTTCTTGCTGACTTCAGGCGTGACACCGAAGAGCTGGGTCAGATCGCACGGGAAGATCACACCGATCCACACCAGGAAGAAGAGCAACGGCACGAAGACGAAACTCGCCGCGAAGACATTCCAGCGGAACTTATAGACACAGATGCCGAAAAGTGCGGCCTCGAAAATTCCAAGCAGCGATGAAGTCGCGACTTCGGGATTGGAGACGAACGCGTCGGCGACCTGCCCCGTGAAGACCGCCATCACCAACACCAGTGCCGCGAAACAGAACATGAGGAAGATCATCTTGCCGGGACGCCCCAGCACCTCCTCGATCACAGAACCGATCGATTTTCCCTGATGACGAACCGAGAGGAAGAGCGTCACCATGTCATGCATCGCGCCGATGAAAATACACCCCAGCACGATCCAGAGAACGACAGCAGCCCATCCGAACTGCGCCGCCAGCACAGGACCGATGATCGGTCCGGCACCCGCAATCGCGGCGAAATGATGACCGAACAGCACCATCGGGTGCGCCGGCACATAGTCGATCCCGTCCCGCATCGCGTGGGCGGGCGTCGGAATTTTCGGATCCACGCCCAGTTTCCTCGCGACGAAACTGGAATAAAAAAAGAAAGCCAACAGAAAACACGCACAACCAAGCAGCAACAACACAGCACCGTTCATTTTCCAAATCTCCATTCCCTGCCTTGAGCGGCAAGCGCAAGAATTTAGCTTACTCTTTTATTCCTTCGGTGTCAATTGCATTCGCCCGGCGGTGGGTAATCGGTCAGTGAGCGGGGCTGGCGCCCGCGCTCGCTGACCGATTACAAGTTGTGCTTGAAAAGACAACAGCTTCTGCTATGATAAGAGCGTTCTTTGGCGGTTGACCGCCGAGGAAAGACAAAATCCGGAAACTGACCGGGGTCGTCAAGCGACGTATGGAAGCCGACACCCCTCTCCACCTCCGGAGGTTAAGATTGTGGCATCAACGCTACATCGTCGTTCAGCAGAAATACGACCAATGTTTTTAATCCAGAACGACGTGTAAGTGATGATGCGTCCGTAAGGGCGCATTATCTTTATATGTATTCTGGATGGGCCTTTGGTCGGGCTTCTGCTGAGTGCATGAAAGGAAATGCGCTCTTTTTATGTATGTGACCAGGGGGGGTCCACGGCATTCGCAAGCGCACTATGCTGGAGGGGCGGGATGGTTGCCGCCGGAATGGACATGGCGCAAAAAAGTTTGATCGGCGAACTGCCGAAGATTCTGGAAGAGGGTAAACGCGAGGCAGGAAGAATTCTGGAGCGACTCTCGGACAACGTGAAAGTCGGACTTCAAACAAACGAGCTGGTACTCCCCGCGAAAGATGTGGACGGTCTCTTCAAGGGGCAGATGCCGA
This sequence comes from Kiritimatiellia bacterium, assembly GCA_017450695.1. Lineage (GTDB taxonomy): Bacteria > Verrucomicrobiota > Kiritimatiellia > RFP12 > UBA1067 > RGIG8368. The sequence goes on from JAFSTA010000084.1 coordinate 80,466, forward strand.
CACTGGGTTCTTCGACAGGATTTACAGGATTAACAGGATTTGAGGCGGCCTCCCCTATGCCCGAAAATCCTGTCAAGAACAGTCCCTGGATCAACCGACTCATCTACGGAGACAACCTCCTCGTGATCCAGGCGTTGCTGGCGGGTGATGAAAAGACAAGTCTCCCTTCCTTGCGCGGCAAGGTCGATCTCGTCTATATCGATCCGCCCTTCGACTCCAAGGCCGACTACCGCACGAAAATCCACTTGCCCGGCACGGACATCTCGCAGAAACCGACTGTCATCGAGCAGTTCGCCTACTCCGACACGTGGAAGGACGGAACGGCAAGCTACCTCCGCATGATCTGCCCGCGCCTCATCCTCCTCCAGGAACTCCTCGCCGACACTGGATCCATCTACGTTCACCTCGACTGGCACGTCGGCCACTACGTCAAAATCCTGATGGATGAGATTTTCGGGAAGGAGAATTTCAGGAACGAGATAGTGTGGTATTACAATAATAAAATGAGTGGTGCGGTTGTGAGTCATGATTTTGTATGTGAGCATGACACATTGTTTTTCTACTGCAAAACAAAGCAAAACCATTTTAATGAAATAAGGGAAGATAGGGATATACCAGTGAAACAAAGCAAGCGGGTGAAGATCGACGGGAAAAATATGAGGGCAAGAGATGCTGATGGAAACATGATATATGAAATCTCATTTGACAAGAAAGTCAAAGATGTTTGGACTATTCCATATATCGCATCAACCTCTAAAGAGCGTGTGGACTATACCACCCAGAAACCCGAGGCCTTGTTGGAGCGCATCATCAAGGCATCATCGAACGAGGGAGATTTGGTGCTGGATGTCTTCGCGGGGAGCGGGACGACAGCGGCGGTGGCGGAACGGCTGGGGCGACGTTGGATTTCGGTGGATATCGGGAAGCCGTCGGCGTTGATCCAGCGAAAACGCTTCATCGACAATGAGGTGAAGCCATTCCTCTACCAGTCGGTCGGCGACTACCAGAAGGAGGCCTTCGGTGCATCGCGGCTGTTCCGTCGGATCGGCGACTTGTGTGAGGTCGTACTGAAACTCTACGGCGCGGAACCGTTTCCGGTGGAAAACTGCCCGACGCGCAACGCGGGGCAGATTCGCGAGTCGCGGACGCTCGTCCTGGTCGATAGCCCGAACAAACTCACGAATGCGGCAAGCGTGAAACGGGCGGCGGAAGCAAAGAACACGGCACTCGGCGGCGGCTGGTCGAAGGTGGTTCTCTTGGGCTGGAATTTCGCGTGGGACATTTCACAGGCAGCGCAGATGTACAAGGACGTCGAGGTACTGGTGATTCCGCCAGATCTGATGGACGCGCTGAAAAAGCGCGGTTTTGCAGATCTCGCGGCAAACGGCAAGGTTCGTTTCTCCTCACTGCAGTATCTGTCGCTCAAGGATGTGCGGAGAGAGAGAGGATCGCATCTCACGCAGAGGCGCGGAGAGGTGGGGAATGCAAGGAAATTAACGGATTGGAGGTCTCGGCGGACTCTGCGCCTCAGCGTGAGGAAAATATGGAACGCATCATTGTCGAACTGGGCAACTACGTGCTGTTGTCACCGGACAACATTCCTTTAGACGATAAGGACAAGGAGATCTTGGCGAAAATCGCGAAGGAAGACCCGCTGGCACTCATCGAATACTGGAGCGTCGATCCGGACTACAACGGCGAAACATTCCGCAGTCTCTGGCAGGACTACCGTGAGAACACGGGGAATGACGACGATCCCGACCATTGCGTATTCACGGCGGAGATTGTCGTGCCGAAAAAGCCGAAAGGTACTCGTGTCGTATGCGTAAAGGCTGTCGATGTCTTCGGCTTCGAGAGCGTGGCAACGGTGAGAGTGTAAGGAGAACTGGCAATGGCGAAGAAAAGCACGGCAATGAACACAGGACGGATTCCGTTGGAGTTCGCGAAACGAGTAAGCGAAGCAGCGGAGGCGGCATACGGAAACGGTTCGATGGCGCACGCGGTCTCACCCGTCACGCGAGAACTGCTGAAATACTGGTTCGAGGAACCGTTCACGGATCGTCCGCTCAACTTCCACGAAGGACAGAAGCGGGCTATCCTGAACGCCATCTACCTGCACGAGGTCATCGGCGCGGCGAACATGACGGATGCCTGGGCGAAAATCGGTCCAGAGCTACTGGAAACGGAGAACGGCGCGGTGATGGCGGAACTCTCCAAAGACAAATACGCCTACCCGAAATACTGCGTGAAGATGGCAACGGGAACGGGGAAGACATGGGTAATGCATGCACTTCTGATCTGGCAGTACCTGAACGCACGATATCCCGTCAAGGGGGCGGTGACGCCGTCCCCGTCGTTTGTGAAAAACTTCCTCTTCGTGGCACCGGGGCTGATCGTCTATGAGCGGCTGCTTGACGCCTTTTGCGGCAAGCGAATCGACGGCGGCGAGATGCGGGATTTCACGACGAGCGACATCAAAAGCTGCGAGTCACTTTTCGTGCCTCCGCAGTATCGTGATGCGCTGTACGCTTTCCTCCAAAACTCACTGGTACGCAAGGAGGATTTCGGTCGCAAAGTGACAGGTGACGGAACGTTGGCGGTCATGAACTGGCATACGTTTCTGGGCGAGGAGGAAGGTTCGCCTTCCGAGGATTCGGGGGCGGAGTCCCCATCCGTTTGCACCGATGACGGCAAGGGAATTCTCGACGAGCTCCTTCCCGCGAAGCCGGGAATAGCGGCTGGTAACGCCCTGGAGTCGCTGGACGCCTCATTCCTGCGCGGCGGAAGACTTGATTTCCTAAAGGACTTGCCCGATCTGATGCTCGTAAACGACGAGGCGCACCATGTGCATGGAGGAACAAAAGACGAGGAAGAAGTCAAGTGGCAACAGGGAATCGACGCGTTGGCGAAAGGGAAACGGTTCATTCAGCTCGACTTCTCGGCGACACCATACGAACCATCCGGGAGCGGGCGCAACGCGCAACAAGCGCGAGGACTATTTTCCGCACGTAATGGTCGATTACGACCTCCCCGCCGCAATCCGGGCGGGGCTTGTGAAGACCATCATCATCGACGAACGCAAGGAGTTGGCGAACGAGCTTGTCGATCTGGACTACAAAGCCGTCCGGGACGGGCGGCACGTAGTGGGACTGAGCGATGGACAACGGCTGATGTTACGGGCCGGGTTGGCAAAACTCCGGTATCTCGAAAAGGAGTTCGCATCGTTAGATGAAGCGAAGCGGCCGAAGATGATGGTGGTCTGCGAGGACACGGGCGTAACACCGCTCGTCTCCGATTTTCTGCGAGAGGAAGGACTTTCCGACGACGACATTCTGACGGTTGACAGTAACAGGCAGGGAGATGTCGGAGAGAAGGAATGGAACAAGATGAAGGGAAAACTCTTCGCGGTTGACAAGCGCGAAAAGCCACGCGTCATCATCTCCGTTCTCATGCTCCGTGAGGGATTCGATGTCAACAACATCTGCGTCATCGTGCCACTCCGAGCATCCAACGCGCAGATTCTGTTGGAGCAGACACTAGGACGCGGGCTACGCCTCATGTGGCGGGAACCGGAATACAGAGAAACCAAGGATAAGGCGAGGGATCAATTAATCGTAGAAAAGGTCGAGCCTTGCGCGGTGTTAGACTTCCTTTACATCATCGAGCATCCGGCGTTCAAGGAATTCTACGACAATCTCGTTGCACAGGGACTCGTTGGAACGCAGAAAACGAAAGACAGAGACGGTGGCGGGAAAGACGACCTCGTTCATTCCGTCCTCAAGGAAGACTACGAGAATTGGGACATCTTTTGGCCGCTGGTGCGGAGAGAAAGCGAGGAAATCCTATCTGATGAAGCCCTTCCCCAAGAAGGCTTGGAACCTTTCACACTCTATCCGCTGTCGCGGTTACGTGAAATCTTCGCGAGACCGGGCGAGGTATTCGTGGGGAAAGAACTACTTGTCCGGACGACATTCGGCGAGTACCGGGTTCATGCGAATCTCTTCAATGCCACATGCTACAACGAGTACATTCAAGGCATCGTCGATTCGATTTCTCGCCGATTCATGCGTATTGCAGGAAAGCAGACAAGTGCAATGCCCGCCTTGCAGATACACTTAGCAAAGATTGCCGCGGTGGTGGACAGGTTCATTCGGGAACGGCTGTTCAATGAGCCGTTCGACCCATTTAGCGGAAATGACTGGAAGATTCTCCTCTGTCGCAATGGAACCATCACCAACCATATCGTCAAGCAGGTGGGTGAACTGGTTTATTGGATTGAAAACAAAACGCTCAAGACTCAAGCAGATGTCGATCGACTTTGGTTCTCCAGCGTGCGCGACTTCGTCGTTCGGAAAGGTGCGTCGCTTGAACTGACGAAAACGATCTACACGCGCACCGGTTATCCGACGAAGGGGGGCGGGCTGGAGAAGGATTTTATGGAGTTCATCGACCGCGACGGCGGAGTGGAGAGGTTCGTCAAAGTCAACGAGGCAAAACACATCTTCGCACGGATTGCCTATCTTCGCACAGATGGACTGATGGGCGAGTACATTCCCGATTTCCTTGTCGTGACGGAAAAACACGTCTGGCTGGTGGAAACAAAGGCTGAAAAGGACAAGGATGATGGAAACGTGCAGGCAAAGCGAAACGCAACAGTACAGTGGTGCAAGGGTATCAATGCTCTGGAGAAAGAAGATCGAATGAACCGAACATGGAGTTATCTGCTTCTGACGGACAAGGATTTCTATGCCTATCAAGATGGAAATGCCACATTCCATGATTTGTGCAGGTTTTCTGAAGTCACGGAGTCGGGGTTAAAGGGCGAGTTTACGTTCTGATTCACGAAATCCACTTCCCCGTTGATGATCTAACTCTGTGATAATCTCGAAACCGCAGATTACAGAGTGCTTGGCGCTTCGCGCCAGCTGAAAAGCTGAGAAGCGAAAGGAGGGCAATAGGATTACCTCGCGTAAAGGCGTCGAGTCGCCCAATCGAGAAGAGAGAACGCGCGGATTAGGTCGATTTAAAGCCTCCGAAGGAGGCGATTTAACCATTTCACCTAAGTTCCTCAGTTGGACACTTTGAAATGAATCATGCTGCTTTGGATTTTTCAGACTTTCACCATTTGGATGAATCGTTTTTCTGTGTGTGCGGGGGGGCGAAAAGCCCTGTTTACGGTACTTTCTCTGTGTACTCTGCGCACTCAGCGGCTCTGCGTGAGAACCCAAACGAGGAATCGAGGTTTAATCCGTTCTTGTGCCAAGTCCTCATGCGTTCACGCTTGTTCCGAAGAGAAGCAAGCCGAGTGAGGAGACGGTCGCTTCTTTCGCGATGGCGTCGGGTTCCCTCCCCGCCTTTCGCAATGCGGTCGCTGTCGGGTTTCCGAGAACGACAACCTTCTTTCCGGTCAACCGATCCGCCCCGAATTGGTTCAGGAAGGATTCGACTGCCGAAGCGCTTGCGAAAAATACGGCATCGAATCTCGGCAGGTTGTCATACCGAACCTCTTCGTTGCGATAGAGGATGCAGTCGGTAACGGTTGCGCCTCGTTCACGCAGTGCGCCCGCCACGCTCTCCCCCGCCTTCTCGGAACGGAAACGTAAAATCCGCTGTCCGTTCCAATAGCCGTCTGACAATGTGGCGATGAGTCCTTCCGCGCTAAAGGATTCCTTCGGCATCCAGTCGGCGTGCAAGCCCGCCGTTTCCAGTTCCGACGCGCATCCGGGACCACAAACTATCAATTTCGGAACCTGGCGCAGATCGAACGATTCGGATCGCAACAGTTCCAGAAAGATCCGTACCGCGCTTGGGGAAGTGAGCACAACCCAGTCGTACGAATCCAGCGAACGGATCTCCTCACGCGCACGGGATTCGGCCCGGAGACGGATCAACGGACGCGCAAGCGGGACGCCTCCCAGATCGCGTACCGAAAGTTCGGCTTTGGGCAGAATGGATTCGCTACAGGTCAACAGCACGCGCATCCCGTCCAGACCACCCGCTGCGCTTCGATATCCGCCCGCGGCTGGAGAACCGATCAGGATCAGTCCCGGAGCCTCTTCCCCTTCACTCGGATGCAAGGTAGCCAAAGTTCCGCGAACGATTTTCTCCTCCTCGCCGCCTGCCTGATACACGATGGCGGCAGGTGTCTCCGGTGACCACCCCTCACCGATCAGACGACGCGCGACGTCCTCCGCGAGCTTGACGGACATGAAGAGAACGAGCGGGAAACGACTCCGTTCCTCGATCCCGACATCCGCATTCCCGCCCCCTTCCGCACGAGGCGTCATCACGGTGAACCCGCGTGACTCGCCGCGTTTGGTCAAGAGCATCCCCGTGCCGGTCGTGGCCGCAACCAGCGCGCTGACACCGGGAAGCACACGATACGGGATCTGTAATTCATCGAGCCTGCCGATCTCTTCGGACAAACGCCCGAAGAGGCCGGGATCGCCGCCCTTCAACCGAACGACGCGAAGCCCCTGCCGCGCGTACTCCGCGATCAGCTCCGTAATCTCGGACTGCGGCATCGAATGTCCCCCGCAACGCTTCCCCACAAAGACTGCCTGTGCCTGCGGCGGCAACTCGCGCAACAACCGTTCGTCCATCAGCTGGTCGTACAGGCAGACATCCGCCTGACGCAGCTCTTTCAGTCCGTCCCATGTGATCAGTCCGGCGGAACCGACCCCCGCGCCAACGAAACGAACCGCCTTGACGAAGCAAGAACGAAGCCGCATCCATTCCGGGTTCCCTTTGCGGAAGGTGACTGCCAACCGGCCTTGCGCCAGAGGCGTCGGCAACCGGTCAAGCGGAATCCATTCTGTGATGCGCTCGGAAAGCCCCAGTCGTTTCAGTGCGGCGCCCGCCATAATCACGACATCGAAATCCCCCGCGTCGAGTTGTGCAATCCGAGAAGGAATGCTGCCGCGAATGGGACGGATCACGGCATCGGGGAACTCGGAATTGACGTATGCTTCCCGGCGGTCGCTGCTAACGCCGATGACCGGGCGCGACAACGAGGCGCGGGATTCCCCGGAACGCAGCACAAGGCAATCGCGCGCGTCCTCGTACCAAGGGAGCCAGAACCAATCAAGCCGCGGATTCGGCAACGGGTAGGAAAGGTCCTTCGCGCTGTGGACGGCAAGGTCGATCATACCTGATAAAACCGCCTCGTCCAAATCACGCGAAAAGAAATCGGCCGGGGCGGTACGGAGACTGCTCGCCAAATCACGGTCCCCCGGCGAAGAGAACGGGATCGTTTGGAAAGAGAGGAACGGAAAGAGACCGATGATGCGGTTCAAGGCATCTTGCGTCTGCGCCAGAGACAACGCGCTTCCGCGCGTGCCGACTTTCCACTGCATGGGTCACCTCCTCAGATTGGCGTTGCCGAAAGTATGGGGAAAAGAAAAAGGGAGACACGGATTTTGAAACAAAATTCGTGTCCCCCACAAAACAGGAACGAGAGGAACTACGCCATCTCGCGCATCAGACGACGGGAGCGATTGCGGATACGGGCACGCGCGGACTTCTTGCGCGCCTTTTCGCACGGCTTCTCGTAGTAGCGGTTGTTCCGCAACTGCTTGAGCAGCCCTTCCTTATCCATGATTTTCTTCAGACGCTTGAGCGCGCGCTCAACCGTCTCACCCTTCTTCAACCGGATCTGGATCACGTCATTCACCCCCTTTCAGTCACAAAGTGAAAAGTTAGTATAGAGAAAATACAGCCTGGAGTCAACCCGAATTTTTTTGAATTTTCGCACGGATTCCCATGCTTTCTCCTTTGATTTCGTGATTGTCTATGCTAAAATAACCCTGTTGTTCGGTAGTGTATCCATCAGCAAAGGAGGTTGCCATGCCCGAGACCGCCAACAAGATTTTATTCTGTACAGATTTTTCGCAAAATGCGCTTCAGTCGTTTTCCTATGCGATTCGCGCCACTAAGGAGATTCCCGACGCGCAGCTGGTTCTCTTCCACACGATGCCGGAACCAGACGCGCAATTCTGGAAAGGGTACATCTTGGATTCGGATGACGCCATGACGGAGATGAAGCAAAAGATCCACGAGAAGATCGATGCGGAGTATCGCCCGCTCCTGCCACCAGACTGCCCGATGGAAGTCGTGCTGACCACCGGCGACGCACCGGAGGAGATTCTGCATTACGCGAACCGGGAGAATGTCCGGATGATCGTACTCGGCAGACAAGGGAGCGGCATGATCTCCCAATGGCTGATGGGGAATGTCACAGCCCGCGTCGTCCGCAAGGCGAACTGCCCCGTCCTCGTCGTCCCCTTCTCCTTCATCGAAAAACAGAAGCAGGCCAAATGATCGGAATCTCGAAGCTTTATCTAGGTACCGTCGAAGTATCCGACCCGTTGCGGTACGGACGTGCGTCCGGCAAACTTCCGAGTCACCTGCTCCAGTTCTCGAAGGACAAGAAACCTGTCGTCGTGTGGAATGTCACTTCGCGCTGCAACCTGAAATGCGAACACTGTTACGCCGCAGTCCCGAAAGTCCAGCCGGAGTTGACCGCCGAACAGGCGTTTGCGGTTTTGGACGATCTCGCCGGGTTCGGAGTTCCTGTTGTGTTGTTCTCCGGTGGCGAGCCATTCACCCGTCCCGATATCCTCGACCTCGCCCGTTATGCGGCCTCGAAGAAGTTACGCGTCGTGTTCTCGACCAACGGGACGCTGATCACGCGCGAAGTCGCGGAGGAAATCCAGAAGATCGGCGTTTCGTATGTCGGCATCAGCATCGACGGCGGGCAAGCGGTTCACGACCGTTTCCGTCGCATGGAAGGAGCCTTCCAAGCCGCGCTCAACGGGATCCGGAACTGCCGCGACGCAGGAATCAAGATCGGTCTCCGCGTCACGATCACTCGTGACAACGTGCAGGAAATCCCGGCGGTGTTCGACCTCATGGAAACGGAGAAGGTGCCGCGCCTCTGCCTCTATCACCTTGTCTATTGCGGACGCGGCGCGGAAATCGCCGACCATGACCTCACGCCTGAAGAACGTCGCGCCACGGTGGATCTCATCATCGACCGGACAAAACGCCTGCACGACCTCGGATTCCAGACCGAAGTGTTGACAGTCGATAACCATTGCGACGGTCCCTATCTCTATCTGCGGATGTTGCGCGAGGCAAACCCGCGCGCCGGCGATGTATTGTCGCTCCTCCAGATGAACGGCGGCAACAGCACGGGACTCGGGATCGGCTGCATCAGCTGGGACGGAACCGTCTATCCCGACCAGTTCTGGCGCAACAAACCGCAGGGCAACGTGCTGGAGAAACCATTCAGTGAAATCTGGGGAAAACCGCCGGAGGATTCCCTCCTCTGGCAGTTGCGCCACCGGAAGGAACGGATCACCGGACGTTGCGCGAACTGCCGCTTCCATTCCGTCTGCAACGGCAATTTCCGCGCACGTGCGGAAGCCGCCACGGGTGACATCTGGGCAAGTGACCCGACATGCTATCTAACGGATGAAGAAATCCGAGAACAAGCAACAACCATGTAACAGGAGACAACACGATGACACAAGACAGAATCCGTGGATCCTTGATCGGCGGGGCGATCGGGGACGCACTCGGATATTCCGTGGAATTCGACTCACTCGGTTCCATCCGGTCCAAGTACGGCGAACGCGGCATCACGCGTCTGGATACGACATACTCCCTGCATTCGGGCGCGAACGGCAAGGCGGTGATTTCCGATGACACGCAGATGACTCTCTTCACCGCGTGCGGTCTGCTCAACGCCAAACGACAGGACCTCCCGTTTCTGGAAGCGATCAAGCAAGCCTATCTGGAATGGTTCGAAACGCAAACAAGCCGGAATACAAGCCATCAACCGGAATGCTGGATCCGCGATGTGCCCGAACTAAACCACCACCGCGCCCCCGGTTTGACCTGTATGTCCGCCCTCCGCGAAATCGCACAAGGTGCCCCGCACGGCAACAACGACAGTAAGGGGTGCGGCGGCGTCATGCGTATTGCCCCCATTCCTCTTTTCGCCGTTCCAGAACGCCGCATGGACATTTTGGAGTCAGACCGCTTGGCCGGAGATGCCGCCGCCCTCACGCACCGCCATCCCCTTGGGTACCTCTCGGCGGCGATGGCCGCGCATGTCATCTATCTGCTCGTCCAGGAATCCTCCCCGACACGCCAGACGCTGGAGGACGCGATCGCCGATGCGAATCTGGCAATGCGTACTCTCTACCCGAAACAAGCCCGTTACGTGGAAACACTGGAAGGCCTCTCCAAGCAGGCGGTCGCTCTCGCGGCAAACGCCGCCCCCGACATCGAGAACATCAACGTGCTGGGCGAAGGCTGGGTCGGCGAGGAAACGCTGGTAATCGCACTGTATTGCTCACTCCGTCATTTTGACAGTTTCGAGAATGCGATGATCGCCTCCGTGAATCATGGAGGAGACAGCGACAGCACCGGCGCCGTTGCGGGGAACATCCTGGGCGCCGCACTCGGATACCAAGCCATCCCCTCCTTCTACACGGATGATGTCGAGTTGCACGATCTGATTCTTCAGATGGCCGACGACCTCTATACCGGCACAATCTCCGGCAACGGAAAAACGGGGAGTGGTGTAGCCAGCAGCTAGGATACGCACGATCCACCGTACGAAGCGGCACCGGGACTCGTCTCATATCCCGCATGTCGCTTGTCCTTTGCCTCACACGGAGGCGCGAAGAATGGGAGGGGCAACGTCCTCGTTCCCCGAATTGGGATGGTCACGTTCGCCTCTCCTCCTTGAATCGGGACGGTTCGCAACCGCGAACCGGATAAGAACCGTCGCGCGGTTACGCGACAACCGCCAGCGTGTTGTTGTCGTTGTTGTCCTTGCCTATCAGTTCCGAGCAAACCGTTCGGGGAAGCGGCACTCCTGCCGCTTCACGGAGGTGTAATTGTCTTTTGTCTCACGCGGAAAATGGGGAGGGTCCCGCCCCGTCGCGACCGCGTAGGCAGAGCGGATATTGCTTTCGCTATGGGGAGTCTCGGAGTTTTGGAGATAGGGTGTCGCGAAGAACGGGAGGGTCGCGCCCCGTCGCGACCGCGTAGGCAGGGCAGGAAGGATTAGGAAACAACAGGGACAACATCGAGAACAACTTCAATCGAGACGGCTCGCAACATTCCAAATTCCGAGTTCTGGGTGATCCGTTCGGGAAAGCGGGGAAAGTTAAATCGCTTCGCTTTGAAATGGTTACATGGTTAAATGGACGAGCCGCCGAAAACGGGGCGGATCAGGCTGATTTAAAGCCTCCGAAGGAGGCGATTGAACCATTTCATCTTTTAACCATCCAAAGCCGCGCCGCGTCAGGCTTTCGTGGTCGCGCCCAGCGCCCTATTCCGTGTGTTCCGTATATTCCGTGGTTTTGTCCAACAGAGGAATCCAGGTTCAAGGAAGGGATGGGGAAACAACGGGACAACATCAAGAACAACTTGAATCGGGACGGCACCAGCATAACTCGCTTCCCTACGCATCTCGTTCAAGATTGACGCGGCTGGCGAAAACCGATAGACTAAAGTTCGCATTTTGAAACTGTACCTGAACCAGAAAGGATGATTCACATGACTCGCAAAATGTTTTTAGGCTCTCTTTCCGCAGATGCCGCCTCCGTGGCAATTCCCGACATCTCGTTCGCGAAACCGACGAAGCTGGAGGACATCCGCGCAATCCTGCTTCACCTCGGGTCGAACATGTGGGACACCTACTCCACCAAACTGAAACTGGACGAGACGATCTGGCGGAAAGCGACCGAGTACATCAAGAACAAGGGCATGAACCTCTTGCTCATCGATGTCGGCGAAGGTGTTGTTTATCCGAGTCATCCGGAACTGGCGGTCGCAGGATCCTGGTCGCCCGACAAGCTCAAAGCGGAACTCGCGCGACTACGCGGCATGGGACTGGAACCGATCCCGAAACTCAATTTCTCAGCGACGCACGACGCCTGGCTCAAGGACTACCAGCGTATGCTTTCAACCAAACCGTACTATCAGGTCTGCCAAGATGTCATCCGTGACCTTGCGGAGCTTTTCGACCATCCGCGTTTCATCCATCTTGGATACGACGAAGAAACGGCCGGTCACCAATGGGCGCAACAGTATGTGGCTATCCGCAAAGGCGAGTTGTGGTGGCACGATTTCCTTTGGTTTGTGAGCACGACGGAAAAGGCGGGAATGCGTCCGTGGATCTGGAGTGACTATGGATGGCATCATCCCGAATTCATCTCCCGTTGCCCGAAAAGCGTCCTGCAAACCAACTGGTACTATGACGAGGACGGAGAAGGATTCGATCTCGCCACAGTCAAGAAGCCCTACTTGAGACTCTTCGTGGAACTCGAAAAGGCGGGTTTCGACCAGCTTCCCGGCGGATCGAACTGGGCAAGTTCCTACTGGCGCAACAAGGGACTGAAAACCAACACCACTTCGATCGGTGGATTGGTCAAGTTCTGCCGCGAGCACATCAGCCCGGAATTGCGCAAGGGATTCCTTCTGGGATCTTGGGTACAATGTGACAATGAAAAGAATCTAGGCATCATCCAAGAAGGCGTCGATCTCCTCGCCGCCGCGCTGAACTCCTGATTCCCGGTTGCCGTCCCTGTCAGAAACAAAACGAGGCTTGAAGGATGAATGACTCACCCGTGAACGAGATACAAAAGCAAAAGCAGATTCAACAGTCGAACGACAAACGGCTGGTACGTCGGATTGTTCTCACGTTTGTCGTGCTGACACTGGTGATCTTCCTCGCATTCGGGTTCCTGCTACGGGGATATCTGAAGTCTGCCGACAACGTCAACGGACTTCACGCCGCCTACGAAACGCGCCTCACCGAGTTGCGGCAGGAACTGGTGCAACAACGGAACACCTACGAGCAGAAAATCGCGAGCGATATCGATCTGCACCATCGCCAAACGGAAGCGCTGGAACGCCAGGCATCCGAACTGATCGCGAATCTTCAACGCCAGCACTCCAACGCTCTCGCCGAATGCGGGACGCAGATCGAGGATCTTCGGTTGGAAAACAACCGGCAACGCGACAACGCACGCGCCCGCCTGAACCGGTTCGCGGAAAAGTTTTCCGTGATGGAGGAGAATCTGCGCGGGTATGAACAGACAATCGAAAACCAAGAGGCGCGTCTGGCGGCGCAGGAAAAACAAATCGGTTCCTGGAATTTCCTTTCCAATCAAGTGACCGAAGCCCGACGGAATCTAGTCGAGCTTCAGAAGTCAACGCTTGAATCAAACGACGCACTGGCCCGTACCAAACAGGAACAAGCCGATCTTTCCGCCGCCATCGAAAAACTCAAGGTCGAAAAGGCGGAATGGGAGAAACAGACCCGTGACGCACAGGCTCAAACCGAAAACGTCAAAAAATCACTGGACGATTTGCGCCGGGAGGAACGGGAACTACTGCAAAAGGTAGATCAACTGCGCAACGAGGTCAAACGCATCCAAGACAACCAACTCATTCCCCCCGTCACTCCGGTCGTCCCCCCGAAAGTTCCATAAGGGGCGTGTTAAGCGTGTCAAGCCGAGAAGCGGGGAAGCTGATAGGATGAGAAGGAAGGCGGTAGGGAGGAGTGTACAATCAATAGCTATCGATGGCAATCGACTGCAATCGATTGCCGTACCACCTAACCACCAGCTTCCCAGCCTCTCAGCCTCTCAGCTGGCGGCGTTAGCCGTCCCGCCTCTCAGCCTCTCCGCTGGCGGCGTTAGCCGCCCGGCACAATACGATACAGTACGCCTTCCGGACGGAAACGGTAGCGTCCGGAAAGAAGCACCTCTTCACAGGGCGTATAACCGGAAACGGGTGAAACGATGTATGCCTTGCGCCCATTGGGAATCTCTTCCAAAAGCGACTTCATCTCATCCGGGGAAATACGATCTTGGAATGAAATGATCCGTCCGCAAAGCGAACGCCCACCCGCCTCAGCAGCCTGTAAAGGTGCCGCAGCCGTGTTGTCCGCCACGATGATATCGTTCGATCCCAACCGCATGTCGGCAACCGATTGAACGAACCGACGCACGGAGTTTTCCGTGTGCTTCCACGGGAGAATCCAGTAGGAGACCTCCTGACGGAACGGTAGCTGGCGCAAACGGTTCATCCCGAAATCGTGAAGTGTCAACGCCTTCGTCAGAACCAGCGGAACGAGGATGGCGAACGAGAAGGAAAGTAACGCATACTGGATGCCCCGCGTTCGGGAAAGCTCCAAACGATCCACGCCAAGTCCCACCCAGACACTCAACAACCCAGCCGTCGGGAGAATGAAGGTGGCCTGATCGGGAACGAAGTAACGAATCCAAAAGAGCAGATGCAGAACGGTCAGGCACCCCAGAACAATCCGAAAGGTATGCCCCTCTACCCTGTCCTTTTCATTCGCGCCCTTTTTCCGTGTCAACGGTGCGATAGCGAACAGCCACGCCGGATTCAGAAAGCCGATTCCCGCCAACGCAAAGTTGGAGAGAACCAATCCCCAGCGGATCGGTCCCGTCCCCATGACGACAAACTCGAATTCACGCCCGAACAGCAGACTCTTGACCGTCTCCCAAAACATTCCCGTCGTACGCCACTCTTCTCCGAAGAGAAAGAGCAACGGGGCGGCCCCGATACACCAGCCGACCGCCATCGGCAACATCCCCTTCCACAACCCGATACGGGTGCGGAGAAGAAACCAGATGGCGAAGGGCGCAAGTACCGCCAAATCCAAAAAGGCGAAATCGTGAATCGAGGCATGCATCCCGTTCACGAGGAAAAGAATCGACAGCCACCGGAACGGTCTGGACGTCTCCAGCAACCGGACAACGCAGTACAGTTCAACCGCAAGGCTGGCGAGGGACCAGGTATAAACCTCGGCCATGCAAGACATCCACCAGACCATCTGCGAAAATCCGAGGAGTGTGACCGAAATCCACGCGCCCGCGTATCGTCCCGTCACGCGACGAATACACGAAAAGATAAACGAAAGCGCAAGAGCCATTCCCAGACCGCTGGTGAAATTGATTGCATAGACCCGCCCGGAAAAGACGGTTTCCGGATTCGCGCCGAAGAGGTTTAGCAGCCAGGCAGTTCCAACCGACAGTCCCTGAGCAATCGCGATATACAGTGGATGGGCGCGCGCGATACCCGATGACCAGCGGTAATCACCTGACAACACGCGGAACTGGAATTCGCCGCTATCCTGCCAGCTCAACCCTCGTTGCGCGGTAAGAGAGTAAACCAAGAGAAAAAACGCAAACACGCCCCAAGCACAAGCGAAACAGATGCGCTGATTGTTTTTCTCTGTCATTCCCTGAACCCTGTCTATCCGTTCTGAGTTCCCGGCTTGGGCTGTTACCGGTACCGTGCGTTCCGGGCTCCGCTACCGCCTCGACCAAGTTCCCCTCCATTACATTCCCGTGCATGACGCGGGCGGCGGGTCAAAAAGAAGGGGGCGCGACCGAAACCGCGCCCCGAGAGCCTAGGAAAATCAGACAGATCTCTTCGCATAGCGGAAGGATGCCTTGCCCCAGTTCAGCAACTTTTCCGTAACGGCCTGGGTGTAGGCGGCACGACGATTCTGGTAGTCCAGATAATAGGCGTGCTCCCAGACATCGACACACAGCAACGGCGTCACGCCTTTCTCCGTCAAAGGGGTGTCCGCATTGGAGGTTGATTCAATCACCAGTTTATTGTCGCGCACCAGCAGCCAAGCCCAACCGCAACCGAACCGCTTGTTCGCCGACTCGGCCAAGAGCCGCGCGCAATTTTCCACGCTTCCAAACGTCTTCGACAACACCTCGCCCAACGCCTTCGACGGCTTGCCACCGCTTCCGGCCGGCGCCAGTGAATCCCAGTAGAACGTGTGGTTCCAGATCTGCGCGGCGTTGTTGAAGAAGGGGGCCGCATTGTCGGCCTTGGAAGCCACAATGATTTCCTCCAGCGTCATACCCGCGTATTTCGATCCCGGCAACATCGCATTCAACGCGGCGACATAACCGGTATGGTGCTTGCCATAGTGAAAACCGATCGTTTCCGCTGAAATGATCGGCGCGAGCGAATTCTCGGCAAAAGGAAGTTTCGGCAACAAGATGATACGGTTCGCCGGTTTCGGCGCCGTCTCCTGCTTCGTCGCATCAGCACCAACCACGCTCGCAGCTGCCGCCACGGTCGCCGTCTCGATAAAGTTCCGTCTTGAGATTGTATCCATAACACCACTCTCCTTTTCTGGCAACTCGTCACAAGTCCGATTCCAATTGCCGTAACGCCAATTAGCATAGCGTTTTCCATCCCCGTCCTCAACCACAAAAATCAGTTTTCTCAGATTTGGGGCGCATCACCGTTTTTCACCCATGCTTGAGTGGAATTTGGACACAACCACAGACAACTTTGTTCTGTCGCCCCTTCAGGGCTTGGTGGATGATTGTGCCGTTGCCGGGGTTGTGCTTCGCTTACCCCGTCTGTACAGTTCACGCCCTTTCAGGGCTTTCCTCCACCACCTCGAAGACCGATCGCGTAAGGACAGTCGGCGCACGACAGCCGACAGCATTCCACCTAACCACCCAACTAAACCGCAGACCTACACGGACGCGCCTCGCTGACGCTTGCGCATTTCCAAACCAGGGCGGGCGTGAGCGATGCCTGTCTGTGAACGTCCGTGGTTCCTTTTCCTACCCCCCAACCCGCCAGCGGCTTCTCAGCTGGCGGCGACAGCCGCGCCTACAAAATCAGCATGCAGTCGCCATAGCTGAAAAACCGGTAGCGTTCGCGAATCGCTTCCTGATAGGCGCGGAAGATCAAATCTTTTCCCGCCAGTGCGCTGACCATCATGATCAGGGTGGATTGAGGCAGATGGAAATTCGTCAGCATCGCATCGATCGTCTGGAAACGGTAAGGGGGATAAATGAAAATCGAGCTAGAGCCGCTTTCCGCGACCACCTCTCCTCCATGCACGGCTGCAACCGTTTCAAGCGTCCGTACGCTTGTGCTGCCGATGGCGACCACTCGACCGTGCCGTTCCCGACACGCGCGAATCGCCTCCGCTGTTTCACTCGGCACCTGATACCGCTCCGCATCCATTCGATGTTCTTCCACGGTATCCGTCTTGACCGGTTTGAAGGTGCCGGGACCGACATGCAACGTCACCGCTACGCGGCGCACGCCTTTGCTGTCAAGCCGCTGAAAAATTTCTTCGGTGAAATGGAGTCCTGCCGTCGGGGCTGCCACCGCACCGACTTCCCGTGCGTAAATCGTCTGGTAACGTTCGCGGTCAAGCCTTGCCTGTTCCGGGTCGTTCCCATCCCGATGGATATAAGGCGGGACCGGCGTCAAACCAATCTCGTCCAGCACTTCCATCAAAGGCCGATCCGAAGCGAAGACAATCGACCACACGCCGTCGTCCTGCCGTTGCGAAACCTCCGCATACAATTTTCCATTCCCGAAATCGGCGAGCAATCCTTCGCGCACACGCCGTCCCGATCCGCTGATGCACTTCCAACACACTTGTTCAGACGCGCGCCGAATCAGCGGACTCGCGACCCGCTCCGGCATCGGCAACGGTTCCAGCAAGAGGAATTCGACAAAGCCCCCCGTGTCCTGCCATGCGCCCTGCAGACGCGCGGGAAACACCTTGGTGTCGTTCACGACCAGCAGATCGTCGGGTGTCAAATAATCCACGATATCCGCGATATGGCGGTGGCAGATACTCCCGTCGCGACGATCCACGACCATCATCCGCTCGGTGCCCCGCACGACGGGCGGCTCCTGCGCAATCAACTCTTTGGGAAGATCGTAATCGAATTCGGATGTCTTCATCTGCGTCCCTGAAGTCCGTCACCGCTTCAAAATCGTGTCACGCGCAATCCGCTTGGTCTCCGGATAATCGAGCGTGTAATGCAAGCCGCGGCTCTCTTTGCGCTGCCTCGCGCTGCACACGATGAGTTCCCCGACCAACGCAATATTCCGCAACTCCAACGTATCGGGCGTCACCAGATAGTCGAAATAGTACTCGCGGATTTCCTTGCGCAGATTCGCCAGACGGTGCAACGCGCGCTGCAGCCGCTTGTCCGTCCGGACAATCCCTACGTAGTCCCACATACAGGTGCGAATCTCCGTCCAGTTGTGAGCGACCAGCACCACCTCGTCGGAGGCAACCGCCGTACCGTACTGCCAGTCCGGGATGTGCAAGTGATCGGGCAACGCCAGCTTGTCCTCTGCGAGCTTTTCCGCGCAGCGGTAGGCGCAGACAACCGCCTCCAGCAGGGAGTTGCTCGCCAAGCGATTCGCTCCGTGCAGTCCCGTGCAGGCACATTCGCCGATGGCGAAAAGTCCAGGCAGGGAGGTTTCCCCGTTGATCTCGGCCCGGACGCCGCCGCAACTGTAGTGCGCGGCGGGAACGATCGGGATCAGATCGTTCGCCATATCCACACCGAAAGAAAGGCAGGTCTCGTAGATTTTCGGGAAACGCTTCTGCAAAAATTCTTTGCCTTTGAAGCGGATATCGAGGAAACAACAGGGGGCACCCGTGCGCTTCATCTCGGAATCGATGGCGCGCGCTACGATGTCGCGAGGCGCCAGCGCACCGCGCGGATCATATTTCTCCATAAACGGATTTCCGTTCCGGTCGGTCAGGGTTGCCCCTTCTCCGCGAACCGCCTCGCTGATCAGGAAACGTTTCGCCTGTGGATGGTAGAGGCAGGTTGGGTGGAACTGGATGAACTCCATGTTCGCGACCTGTGCGCCCGCGCGCCATCCAAGCGCCACGCCGTCGCCAGTTGCCACGTCCGGATTGCAGGTGTACTGGTACACCTTCCCGCATCCACCTGTCGCCAAGATCGTATGCGGAGAACGGACGGCGTAGATCTCACCGCTTGTTTCATGCAGCACATACGCACCGAGACAACGGTTCTGGCCCGGTTCCTGCAAAAACTTCGTTGTAATCAGATCGATTACCATCGTGTATTCAAAAATCTGAATACGCGGATCCTGGCGCACCTTGTTGATCAGCGCTTCTTCGATCCGTGCGCCGGTAATATCCCCCGCATGAAGAATCCGGCGTGCGGAGTGACCGCCCTCGCGCCCCAGGTCATACCCGGAACCATCCTGCGACTTCGCAAACGAGACACCGTAGGATTCGAGGTCTCGAATCCGCGCGGGCGCATCCTCCACGATGGCGCGGACAACCTTTTCGTTGCACAGGCCGGCACCCGCCACCAACGTATCCTTCACATGGGAATCAAAATCGTCAGACGGATCCTGAACGCAACAGATTCCACCCTGTGCGAAATTCGTGTTGCAGTCTTCCAAGCGTTTCTTGGTCACCAAAATGACCGAGCCGCAAGAAGCCAGACGAATGGCCGAGATCAAGCCCGCCATTCCGCTGCCAACGATAAAATAATCGCAAGATTCTGTACGCATACCGATCCTCTTCGTTTGAAAGAGATAACTAGTATAGCAAATAATCCAGCGTGATAACAGAGGAAAACAGGCAGTCGTTGGATCGGCGCAGAGAGCTAACGCCGCAGTTCTGAGTTCGAAGCAAAACGGGGAAAGTTCAATCGCTTCGCTTTGAAATGGCGGAATGGTTAAATTGACGCGCCGACGAGAAGCGACAAGAGTGTCGCTTCGGTCCTAAGTTGACAAGAAGACATCTGATTCTCACGCGGAGCCGCTGAGACGCGGAGAACGGGAGGGGCAACGTCCTCGTTGCCAGAACTGGGAGGGAAGCGTCCCGTCGCGTCCGTTTCGGCAGGACGGACATTGCTTTCGCTACGGAGAGTTTCGGAGTTTCGGAGACATGGATGCGCGAAGAATGGGAGGGTCGCGCCTCGTCGCGACCGCAATGCTGAACCTGCCAACTTATAGGTAAGGAAACAACAGGGACAACATCGAGAACAACTTGAATCGGAACGGCTCGCAACCGCGAACCGTGGTTTTTGGTGTTTCCCTCTCTGCGATTCCGCCTCACGACGTCGCGCATACTCGCCTAATCGAAAATTGGGCTTGAATCAAGGGAGGAATCGGACTAAAATAGTCTTTTCTTTTGGAGAGATGTCAGAGTGGTTTAATGAACCGGTCTTGAAAATCGGCGTGCCGCAAGGTACCGGGGGTTCGAATCCCTCTCTCTCCGCCATCTTTGAAACAACGCGACGAGAAGATCGATCTTTTCGTCGCGTTGTTTGCTTCAAAAATACGTTCCCGATCTGTTGGCTAGGTAAGCAGGGGAAAACGGGTAAGCCCCTCGTCCGCGCTCTGTACGGGAAATCCTTGAACCACCGAACCACCCAACCTTGAGCTGATAGGCAAGTTACGATTCCACGGACATGGAACCAAATCATGAAACCGCAGACCAACACGGACGTGCCTCGCTGACGCTTGCGCATTTCACAACCAGGGCGAGCGTGAGCGTCGCCTGTCCGTGTACGTCCGTGGTTCTCAAAAACCAAGGAAACCGCAGACCAACACGGACGCGCCTCGCTGACGCTTGCGCATTTCACAACCAGGGCGAGCGTGAGCGATGCCTGTCTGTGTACGTCCGTGGTTCTCTAAACCGCCCAACGCCCTAAACAGTGGACTGATAGGCAAGCGTGTTCCGCAATGCGGACGAGACGAAGCGCATCCCAATTCAGGCAACGGGGACGTTGCCCCTCTCGTTCTCTGCGGCTCCGCGTGAGAACCCCACCCACTTCAACCACAGACCAACACGGACGCGCCTCGCTGA
>JAFSTA010000085.1 GCA_017450695.1 Kiritimatiellia bacterium
CTCTCCCTCCGTCAGCTCGCGGCCCGCGACGGCGGGGGGCGACGCGGGGGGGGGCCCGCGCGGCTTGGTCCCGCCGTAGGCGACGAGCAGGGACGCGAGGGAAAGCGCGAGCAGCTTCCTCGCGAAGGGCAGGCGGCGCCACGCCTCCAAAAGCGGGCGCGCCTTGCCGGCGAGGCCCGCGAAAAGCGTGGCGGCGAGCAGGGGCGCGAGAATGAAGACAAGTATGGAGAGTCGATCAGACATCATGGATACCTTCGGACAACCGCAGGCACAGTATCGCAAAATTCCGCCAGCACTGCAAGCCCAGAACGGCTGATGCCGTCGGCAGGTTCAGCCGGGTAGGCGGGTTAAGCTGAGCGGCTGAGAGGCGGGGAAGCTGAGAGGTTGAAGCCGGGGAAGCGTGTTGGGGCGATTAGGCGGGATAAGCCGGAAATTCCGGATACGCATTGCGGACGCGACGGGACGCGTCCCTCAAGAAAGTTAAATCGCTGCGCTTTGAAATGGTGAAATGGTTAAATTGACGGTCCTGCCGAAAAACGACAAGAGTGTCGCTTCCCCGAAGCGCGGGAAAATTCAATCGCTGCGCTTTGAAATGGTTGAAGAGTCCTTACGGACGCGACGGAGCGCGTCCCTCCCGGAACTGGCGGCCATGCCGCTTTTCGTGTTTTCACGTAGCGCCTCTGTGTGGGGAATCAACAACTACACCTTGCGAAGCGACAAGAGTGTCGCTTCCCCGAAGCGCGTAACCATAGCGAGACTAAGTCACTTAGGCGGCGTCAACCGCCACTTATGCGCTTTTTTGTTTCTCCGCTTTTCGGCTGGCGCGTAGCGCCTCTGTGCATTTCTGTGCGAGTGCGTGCGGTAGGCGTATCGCTTCAATCCCTTCTATCGCGTTTATCCCTTTACGTCCAACCACCGAACCACCCAACCACCGAACCATTCCCCGAACTGCTGGTTTACTTTTTTGCGTGAATCAGACTGGAAGATGCGATATGATAGAAGGGATGTTTGCACGTTTTCACAGATTGATTTGTCGGACTTGGGTTCGGTGGCTGGTTCGCGTGGTGTGTACCGGTTGCGCCTTTTGGCTTGTCTGGGCACATCTCTTGCCTGGCGTGTCGGAGGTTCGTTTCGGTACTGGCACCTTGCCCGCCTGTAGCCCCTTTGTGGCGTTGCTTTCCCTTTGCGCCGGGACGCTAGGCGGCGTTTTGCTGTATGCCTTGCCCGTGGCGCTGTTTTCCTTTCTCTCGCCGCGTTTTTTCTGTCGCTGGATGTGTCCGGCGGGATGTTGCCAAGACGTGCTTGCCAAGGTCCGCTGCCGGATCATCCGCGCCGTGCCGTTTCGCGGGATGTGGCGGCTCGCGCCTGTTTTCGTCGGGATCGGAATCGCAGCCGCCTTATTCGGTTATCCGCTCTTCCTCTGCCTGGATCCGCTCGTTCTCTTCCACAACGGATGGGGGTTGGTCGGGCTGTTGATCGGGGCTGTTCTGGTACCCTATCTCTGGTGCGCGAAACTCTGTCCCTTGGGCGCGTTGCAGGATTTCCTATATCGCATACCACGGGCGCTTGTGCGGTTGTTCCGTCGCGGGGAAGGGGAACATGGTGCGAAGGAGCCGCAGGGACAATTGGGACGTCGCGTCTTTCTGGGCGGGTTGATAGGTGTGGCCTACCGTTCCGTGTTGCCGCCGCACGAAGCGCGCGGCGCGATCCGTCCGCCGATGTCGGTCGATGAATCGCGTTTCCTCCGTCTCTGTGCCCGTTGCGGCGCGTGCGTACGCGCCTGTCCGGTTCGGCTGATTCGCTACGGCGGCGCCGGGAACGGGATTGCGGCGACCTTGGCGCCCGAGGTTCATTTCGGGATGGAATACTGTAATCCGAGTTGCAACGAGTGCGGGAAGGTTTGCCCCACCGGCGCGATCCCGCGTTTCGAGCGGGAAGCGAAAGCGGAGAAGCCGATGGGTATCGCGCGGGTGTCGGACGAGTCTTGTCGGGCGGCGAACGGTCAGGAATGCGGGACGTGCGTGAATTCTTGTCCGTACGGCGCGTTGGATTTGGGATGGGATGCCGTCAACATGGTTAGCCATGTGCTGATCGATCCCAAAGCATGCGTGGGGTGCGGCTGTTGCGAATTCGTCTGTCCGGTCATCCCGAAGGCGATTGTGGTTGTTCCGCTGGGGGCGGTTCCCGCTCCCGAACGGACTGGGGAGGGAAAACAATGACTGAAGAGAAACCGATTGACTCTGAGAAGAAGCCGCTGATTCCTCGCGCGAAACGTTTTGTTACGGAAACGGTTTGGCAGGCGCATTTGGATACGCTGCCGTGGTGGAAGCGGTCGCTGTACAAGTTGATCCGCCTCTGCGGTCTGACTGTCACCAGTATCCGCAAGAACCGCTGCAACCTCCATGCCGCCTCGCTGACCTTCTTCTCGCTCATGGCGCTGATTCCCATTCTGGCGATGACGCTTGCACTGGCGCGTGCGTTCGGCGGGGATGATCTCGCGAAGCGGAAGATCAACGAGGCTTTGGATGGATGGATGAGCGAAATGGAAGCGGGCGCTTCTGCCTCAGAAGGGGAAAAGAAGGAGCTGCCGCCTCCCGCCGAAAAACCGTCCGAAGGCGTCGCGTCCGAAAGCGCGTCAGCCGCCAACGCGGTGGCGACGGGAACGGGGGCAAGTGCGCCGGTGAAGTCTCATGCGGAGGTCACACGCGAATTCTCCGCCCAGATGCGCAGTATCGTGAACGACTTGCTGAAACAGTTGGATCAGATCAGTTTCGGCACGCTGGGGGGCATCGGCGCGGCGATGTTGCTTTGGACGGTGATTGGTACGTTGGGGAAGGTGGAGGAGACCTTCAACGAGGTCTGGCATGTGGCGAAGCCTCGCCCGATCCAGCGGAAGATGTGCGACTACCTCTTCACCATCCTGATTCTGCCGTTCCTGATGCTCGCGGCATCTACCGTGCCGGTGGCGGCGAAGGTGACGGAGATCACCTCAAAGACGCTGGGACATGCCGCGTCCGGTTTCGCGGCATCCCTCCTGCAGAGCGGGTTGTTCAAGCTGGCGACGACGATTTTCTTCAGCTCGCTGTTCTTTGCGTTTCTGCTCGGATTCATGCCGAACACGAAGGTCAAGGTGAAGCCGGCGATGGTCGGCGGTTTCGTGACGGCGATCCTCTTCGCGTTCTGGTTCAAACTCTGCACGATGTTGCAGATCGGCATCGGGAAGTACAGTGCGCTGTACGGCGGCTTCGCCATGTTGCCGATCCTGCTCGCCTGGCTATACACCAGTTGGGAGATCATCATCATCGGCGCGGAGATCGCGTTCGCGTTGCAGAACCGCGACACATTCATCTATGCTTCGAATGCGCTTCAGGCCAGCGTGCGTTCCCGCATTCTGCTGGGACTGGCGCTTTGTGCGCAGTCGGCGCGTCTCGCCAGAACGCAGGACGGAGGCGTCTTCCACGCCGATGAGTTCTCCAAGACGGCGAATGTCCCGTTCGATTTCTCGCGCGCGTTGCTGAACGATCTGGTCGCGCAGAAGATCCTTGCGAAGGTTGAAAACGGGGAAGGGGAGTCTGACGGGTATCTGCTCTGCAAATGCGGTGGAACGTTGACCGTCGCGGAGATTATCCGCAAGCTGCTGGACAACGGTGCGGATGTTACGGCAACCGGTCTGCAAGAGCTTGACGCGGAGGTCCTCGACTGCGGGCGTAGGCTGGACGAGGCGTTGGAGCAGAGCTTCCGTACGCCTATCGCGGAGTTAGGGAATGGTTAGGTGGTTAGGTAGTTCGGTGGTTAGGTAGTTCGGTGGTTGGGTAGTTAGGTGGTTGGGTGGTTAGCCCGCAGAGAATGGGAGGGACGCGCCCCGTCGCGTCCGCATCATACAGAACACGCCTTGACTGCTAACTATTAGGCACGTGGTTAACCGGAGAAAGAGAATGGAAGAATCGCATTACGAATTACTGGATAGCGGCGCGGGCCGAAAACTGGAGCGGTTCGGGAAGGTGGTGCTTTCCCGTCCCTGTTCGCAAGCGGTTTGGCATCCGCAGTTGCCGTCCTCCGTCTGGAGGCAGGCGGACGCGACGTTCGATCGGGAGGACGGCAATCGCTGGCACAACCGCAGTGCGTTGCCCGCCCAGTGGATGATTGAAGTGGATGGGATCCTCTTCCAACTCTCCGGTACGGATTTTGGGCATTTGGGCATTTTTCCGGAACAGCGTGCGCAATGGCGGTGGATTCGTTCTGCCTGCGCCGCCTCGCGAACACCTCCGCGCGTGTTGAACCTGTTCGCCTATTCTGGCGGTTCGACGCTAGCGGCGGCTTTGGGCGGCGCGGAGGTCTGCCACTTGGACGCCTCTCGCGGGATGGTGCAATGGGCGCGTGAGAACGCCGCGCGAAACGGATTGGCGGAGCATCCGATCCGCTGGATCGTGGATGACGCCCACAAGTTCCTCTGTCGCGAGGAACGCCGGGGGCGGCACTACGATGCGATTATTCTGGATCCTCCCACTTTCGGAAGGGGACAGAATAACGAGATGTACAAGATCGAAAAGGATTTGCCCGAAACGCTGCGGCTGTGCCGCAACCTGTTGAGCGAACATCCGCTCTTCGTTCTCCTTTCCGCGCACACGCCGGGCTATACGCCCATCGTGCTTCAGCATGTGCTGGGACAGGCGGTTGAAGGGTTGGGTGGCGAATTGGAAAGTGGAGAGATGCTGTTGACTGGCGCACCATCGGTTCTGCCCGTTCCCAGCGGTGTCTATGCCCGTGTCCGATTCGGAAAGCGGTAGCGGGACTCGTCGCCGCCTTGACTCGCAACGAGCGGGGGTGTACTGGACTGTGGGAGTGGTCATACCAAACCAGGGAAGGGCAAAACAACGATGAGAGTCGGTAGGAAAGACAACAGGACGACGATGATTCCCAATGGGAAACCATGTGCATGGTTTGACGACGGAAAACCCTCATCCGCAAAGCCGAAGCGTGGGGGAGTGTGTCGCCTATCCAGTTCTTCCGCAGGGATCCTCCCCGCGTTTTCGTTCTCCCTCCTCTTCGTTTGCGCGACCGCGTTCTGTGCGGGCGAGTGCGTGAAGGCGGGTGACGCCGCAACGGTTCCCGCCCGGATGCGGCTGGAGGCGGAGAGCGGGAAGATGCTTCCAAACGAAAAAGGGCAGAAGCCGGGACCGTATGACAAGATCCCCGGAGCGTCCGGCGGGGCGATCCTCGCGTTCTTCAGTTATGGGAAAAGTGTGCAATACGATCCGGTCAAGGCGGCCAAATGGGTGGTGTGTTCCTTCGCGACCGACAATGGCGGCAAGACCGCACGGTTACAGTTCTATGACGGAGAGAAGCATCTCGGAGACATCGATTTCCCGGACACGGGCGACTTTCATCAGTTCAACGACCTGAAGCTCGCCCGACTCGACATTCCGGAAGGCGCACGTCTTCGAATCGTGGCGCCAAGCCTTCCGGTCAACCTCGACTATATTGACTTCTACGACACGGACAGGCCTCCCAAGTTGCCTGAGTCGGACACCGCCTCGGTCGATGAACTGCGCGACCGTCTGCTGGACGGCGCGTTCGGTAAGTTCGACGAGATCGTATTCGCGACGCGGACCCACACGCCGGAACACTGGTACGCGAACTTCGGCTACTACTGTTATGCGCGTGACTGGACGATTCTCAACCGGCAGGGACGACTCGTCGCCTACAACCTCCGTACCCGCTCGTTCCGTGTCCTGCTGGAAGATCTCGCCGGAGCGGTTCGCGATCCGTGTGTTCACTACGACGGGCATACCATCCTCTTCTCGTACCGTCCCGGCAATGAGGCGCGATACCACCTCTACACGATCCAGTCGGACGGCACAGGACTCCGCCAGCTCACTTCCGGGGAGTACGATGACATCGAACCGGCGTGGCTTCCCGACGGAGACATCGTCTTCGTCTCGTCGCGCTGCCGCCGTTGGGTGAACTGCTGGCTCACGCAGGTTGCCACCATCTACCGCATGAAGCCAGACGGCAGCGGCATCCGGATGCTCTCGGCGAACATCGAGCACGACAACACACCCTGGGTGCTTCCCGACGGGCGCATCCTCTACATGCGATGGGAGTACGTGGATCGTCGGCAGGTCACCTTCCACCATCTCTGGACCATGAATCAAGATGGGACGCAGCACCAGATCTACCAAGGGAACACCTATCCCGGCAGCGTGTACATCGATGCGAAGCCCATCCCCGGCTCGGACGAAACGGTGATGATCGATTCGCCCGGCCACGGGCGGTTCGAGCATGGCGGATTCCTCAGTGTCCTCTCCACGAAGGCCGGACCGGACGAACGTTCGAACGTGCGCCGCATCTCCAAGACCGCGTGTTACGACCCGTGGGCATTCTCCCCCGATCTCTTCATGGCGACAGACGGGGGCCGGGTCTTTCTGGTGAACCGGGCTGGCAGGGAGACGGAACTCTTCCGTATCCCCGACGAATTCACGACGTTCGAGGGGCAGCGCGACGGATCGCGCATCGGCGAACCGCGCCCGCTCCTGCCGCACCCGCGCGAAACCGTGTTGGCAGACCGTACCGATCTCTCATCCAAGACGGGAGAGTTCTATCTCGAAAACATCCTCGTCAGCCGCAGTATGCCTGGGGTCAAGCCCGGCACGGTCAAGAAACTCATGGTCATGGAATCCCTGCCCAAGCCGATTAACTACACGGGCGGTATGGATCCCCTCACGTACGGTGGCACGTTCACGCTCACGCGCATCCTCGGCACCGTCCCGGTGGAGGAGGACGGCAGTGCCTACTTCCGTGTGCCCGCGCTCAAATCTCTCTTCTTCGTGGCGTTGGACGGCGAAGGGCGCGCCGTGAAACGGATGCAGAGTTTCACGCAGGTGATGCCGGGAGAACGGCAGGGGTGCGTGGGCTGTCACGAGAAAAAGACCGAAAACACCGTGCGTCGCGCCGCGACGGTTTCCCGTGCGCTCACGCGCGCTCCGTCTGACATCGACGCCTCTACGCGGGCCTTCGATGTTCCCGACTTCCCGCGTGACATCCAGCCGGTTCTCGATCGTTCCTGTGTGAAATGCCACAATCCCGATACACGTAGCGGAGGTGTGGATTTGTCGGGCGACAGAGGGGTCATGTTCTCGATGGCCTACTACAACCTCATCGCGCACAACCAGGTGCTGGACGGCCGGAACTCCAGCCAAAGCGACTGGCCACCCTACGCGCGGGGAAGCGGCGGCAGCCCGCTGATGGAGAAGGTCTCCGGAAAGCACCACGGCGCGACCGTGACGCCCGCCGAACGCAAGGTCGTCATGCAGTGGCTCGACGCATCCGCGCCTTACCCCGGCACCTACGCGGCGTTGGGCTGCGGCTCGATTGGCGGTTATATGCAGAACAAGCAGATCATCAACTGCGACTTCACGCGTCCCCGCACGATCGCTGCGCGGGAGATCATCAACCGCCGTTGCGATTCGTGCCACGCGGGCGAGAAGCGGCTTCCGCACGCGCTCTCGGATGAAAACGGGATCAGCTTCTGGACGCCAGACTGGAACGATCCCCGCCTGAAGAAGTACCATCGGCATCTGCTTTTCGATTTGACGCATCCCGAAAAATCCCTCTTCCTCAAGGCTCCGCTGGCGAAGGCGGCAGGTGGATTCGGCATGGGGGCGGACGGCAAGGCGGTCTTTGCCTCAACCGATGACCCTGACTATCAGGTGCTCCTTGCAATGATTCAGGATGGCCATGACATGCTGGAAAAGGCGAAGCGATTCGACATGAAGGGATTCCGTCCCCCGGTTCCCTATCTGCGCGAGATGAAGCGGTACGGGATTCTGCCGGAATCGTTCGATTGGGAGAAGGATTCAGTGGACCCCTACGCGCTCGACCGCCGTTACTGGGCGTTAGACTGGACGCAGTTGAGGTGATGTTGGAGGGTACGTGCAATTAAGCAGTAGGGGAGGCTGGCGCAGCCGGGTTCTTCGTTTCGAGTTGGGGTGTTTGATGCACAGGGATGGCTATCGAACGCAACTCGGAATGGATGGTATTGGGAAAAGAAAGGTATGCATAATATGAAGAGAAGAGAGTTCATGACTCTGTTCGCCGCTTCGGCGGTGTGTTGCGGAATCCGCACGGCGGAAAGCGCGGAAACGAAGAAAGAGGAACTGCTCAAGTGGTTTCTCGACAACGAGTACGGGTACGCGCCGACCGGCCGTCCCGACGACATGAAATTCGAAGGGAACAGCATCCTCTTTGGAGGAGGAAAGGTGAAGGTGAATCTCACCGTTGCCCTGCCGAAAGGCGTGTCGGCGGAAAAACCTTGCCCCGTGCTGTTGATGGGCGATTTCCGCACCTGGAACAACGGGATGCGCGAGGATGAAAAATCACTCAAGCAGCAACGGAATCAAAACGAGATCGATGCTTACGCGACTTCTCGCGGGTATGCCGTTGTGCATTACGACCTCAATGAGGCCGCGCCGGATCAGCCGCGCCGTATGATGATCGCCGATCTCAAAGCGAAGGGGAAAGAGTTGCCGCCCTGTCCATACGGGCTTTTCGAGGTGTATGGAGGCGAGACGGATCGCACGGCGACAAGCTGGGGCACGATCCGCGCTTGGGCCTGGTGCCACAGCCGTGTGCTGGACTGGATCGAGACGCAGCCTGTGTTGGACGCGAAGCGCGTGGCTGTGCTGGGGCATTCCCGTCTGGGCAAGACCGCGCTTTGCGCCGGCGTGACGGACACCCGGTTTAAGGTCGTATATTCCAACGCTTCCGGCTGTGGGGGGGCGAAACTGAACCGCATGGATCTACCGCGCAGCGAACACATCCACCAGATTACGCGCAACTTCCCGTACTGGTTTTGCCAGAACTTCAACCAGTGGGCCAACCGGGACGGTGAGATCACACACGATCAGGACGAATGGATGGGACTGATCGCCTCGCCTACGCGCTACCTCTATGTGGCCAGCGGAACGGAAGACCAATGGGCTGGACCGACGGGTGAAAAGGCGGCTGCGGAAGGCGCTGCCAAGGCTTGGGAGGCACTCGGACTGAAAGGGATGGGCGATCATGTGGGATACCATTGCCATGAGGGACCGCACTCCCTGACCGTAGAAGACATCAAACTCTTCCTCGACTTCTGCGATAAGCGACTGTGACGGCAGTACGGCCGACTTCGCTTGCTGAGAAGCGGGGAGCCGGGGATGCGGTAGGGATGAGATGAGGCGGCAGGATTTGCCCCACGCAGAGGCGCGGGGGCTAAAAAGAAATCCTAGGTTTCCCGTTTGAATTCTCACGCAGAGCCGCGAAGGGCGCAGAGTACGCTGGGAAAGTGTCGAGAACAGGGATTTTCGCCCCCCAACGCGCACGTTACGGCAGAAAACAAATTCAGCCAAATGGTGAAAGTCCGCAAAGTTTCAACGCGCCAAGATTCACCACGGAACACACGGAACTCACGGAACCGTCATTCCACGGAACTTATGATTTTCCGTGTGTTCCGTGTTCCGTGGTTTTTCAAATTCTCCAACAGAAGGAATTTAGGCTTAACACACTTCACCTGCCAACTGATAGGCAAGTGTCACACTGTCTATCCTTCCGCGCGTACCATTTACTTCGCTTGCCAACGGATCTCGTACATCGGGTATCCGATTTCACGGATGGCACGGATGGTTTCCCAGTAGGGCGTGTCGCAGACATCGGTCCAGCCGACCTGCATGTTCTCTCCGTCGAACCGTCCGCTCGTGGCCTGGTCGCTGTACTGGTGCCAGTGTACGCCGACGATGAGCGGGTTTTCCAGTGCCGAGCGCACATACTGTTTATAGACGGCCGCACGTTCGTTTTGGTCTTTCAGCAGGATCAGTCCGGGACAGAAGGGGCCTCTGTCGAGTGCGCCGAAGTGGAACTCTCCGATAATCACGGGCTTGTCGATTCCGGCCGGCAGTTTGAATCCGCTGATCTCTTTGGCATAGCGGTTGAAGCTGATGACATCGCAGTACTTCGCGGCGGCTCGGAGAATAAACTCCTTCGCCCCACCCGCATAGCGGCATCCCATGTACAGCTTGTTCGGCGCGAGCTTCTTGAACTCCTCGCGGATTCCCCGGTAGTACGCGTCCGCGACCTCGCAGGAGAAATCGTGGAGATCGGAATTCGCCGCCTTTCCGGGAACCTTGGAGACAGAGAGGAAGGCGTCCCAGTCGGCATAGACTTTCTCGCCGTTCCACCACGCGCGGTTGAGCGCGTCGATGTCGCCGTACTTTTTCTGGAGGCGGTTGCGGAATTCCCGCTTGGCGCAGAGATCGGCGGGGCCTTCCAAAGTCCAGCGTGCCAGATCGCCCTCGTTCCCCCACTTCAGCTCGTTATCGACGAAGAAACCGAAGCACCACGGGTCGTCCATCTCTGCCTTGTGCTCCTTCATGTTGTCGCGCACGTTCTGCCGGAAGCTGGGATCGAACGGGTCACGGAACGGCCACCAGCCGCCCTTATCGACCAGCGGCCGCGACTTCAGTTCAAACCGGTCGATGTACGGCGTGCGATCCAACAGGCAAATCCGCTTGTCCGAACTGTTGGCGATGGTATTGCATCCCCACGAGAGTAAACGGCGATGCGAGATGTCGGCGTAAGCGTCAAACCATTTCTCGCCGTACTTGCGGCAGATGTTGGCGGCGGAGAAGTCGTAGGTGCGCTGGATGTTCCGCTTGACGTAGTACGGCCAGAGCAATTCGTCGCGCGTGGTGTAGAACTTCGCGAACGGCGAATCGGCGGCGGGGAGACTCTCAAACCAGTCCTCGTGACGATCTAGCGGCGTGACCGCGCTGGAGGGGGTCACGCGCACGGGGCCGTGCGACCACCAGAGGCGGCCGTCCGGATCGACCATCCACCACTTGCCGTTGACTTTCTCCACGCGGAACGCCCCTGTCGCGTTCAGCTGCGGACCGCCGAGCCAGCCTCCGTACTTGTTCCATCCCTTCGGACCTGGGTGGGCGGCGAGATCCGCTGCCTCCTTTTCGCGCATCTTCTGCAGATCGGCGTCCGTATGCACCTTGTCCGGCCACTCTTTCCATTTGAACTGACCGTAGCGATCGATGAAGGGGAAGAACTCTTCTACCGTCTTGCGCGCGAACTCCGCCACTTCCAACGACTTGCCGCTTTTCGCAACGATCCGGCGGATGCCGAACTCATGCGGCTCCAGCGGCGCGTTGTAGTAAACCGCAACCTCCGTCACTTTTGACGGGTCTAGATCAGAGAAGGATATCTTGCGCTCCCACTCCACGCCGGAGGAATCGAACGAAGGGAAGACCGCGAACGGCAGCGCCCACGTGCGGACAACCGTCAACTTCTTAACGATCTTGTGCCATTCCGGCATGCGAGGCGGGAGGAAGTTGGCGAACACGGTTTTCTTCCCGTCTGTCCGAAAGACGTTGACATACGAGTCTTTCCGCGCGCCCGCGTTACCGCCCGGATTCAGCAGGCGCAGCCGCATCGGCCAGCTTCCGCCGTACGCCTTGTCCAGCTCGACCTCTACGATGTTGCACCCCGTCAAATCCCACTTGCCACGAATACACGCTCCCGGATAAGACTGCGACTTCGGCGTCTTCACACGTAGTACGCCGTCCGCCAAGTTCACCGTGGCCTGATCCTGCGCACGGATCACGTCCGCAGATGTTGTCGCGGCATCAAACAAGACCACATCGGCAAACACCGACACGGTCAAAAACGCTACTGCGCATCCAACCATCACTCGCTTCATCCTCGTATTCCCCTTTCTAGCCAACTGTGGCCATCTATTGCCATTGGTTTCACATTGAAAAATCCATATTACCATACGCGTTCCGGTCTGTCACGCGCATTTCCCGAAAGGGCGCATTCGGGTTCGTCCAGGAAGGCGTGTCAAGCCGGGTAAGCGGGGCGCTACGCGCCAGCTGAGAGGCTGAAAAGCGGTACGGGGTCTCGCCTCATGTCCCGCGTGTCGCTTGTCTTTTCCCTCACGCGGAGAACGGGAGGGGCAACGTTTTCGTTGCCCGAATTGGGAGGGTCGCGCTCCGTCGCGACAATTTTGGTACGGGATATTGCTTTCGCTGCGGGGAGTCTCGGAGTTTCGGAGATAGAGGACTGTTCTCCAAGCCTTCCAAATCCCCAGTATCGAAAGGAACGTTGATCTTGGAGTCCCCTGTTGTACAATTCGAACCACGGAATACACGGAACTCACGGAATATGCCGCAGGTGGCTCTTCGCGCGACCACGAAAGGATGGTTAAATAGTTAAACCTATATTCCTCTGTTGAGACCTCCCCGCCTCTGTATTTTTTGCCGCAAAGAACGCAAAGATCGCAAAGATGAATACCTGTAAGAAGAAA
>JAFSTA010000086.1 GCA_017450695.1 Kiritimatiellia bacterium
GAAGACCGGCGAGCTCGTGTTCCGCGCCAGGAACTACGGGCGCAAGCCGTTCAAGGGCGGAGTCCGGGCAAAACTGCCCGCCCACGACTGGAAGCCTCTTAGGGAGTTCACCCCGCTCGAGATCCCCGTGAACGGCGTCGGAGAATGCCGCATCCCGTACGACTGCGGCAAAAACGGAATCGGCGCGGCTCCGCGCGATCACCTCTTCCGCGTCACCCTCGTCGAAGGTACGAGCGAAGAAGACATGGCGTATCAGTTTGACGGGATTTTTGCGCGGCGCGACGGACTCGAAAGAACGGGATGGACCGGATTCCTCCGTCAGCGCCGGTGTTTAGGCAAAGACGAAAAAACCCTCGCCCGTCTCGGCAAGAACGACAATGTGACTACGTTCAGCTACTTCTTCGACCCCGATGGGCGTTATCTCAAGTTCCATGCCGAGGTGCAGGAGCAGGATTTCATCCCACCCGTCAGACCAGACGCCATGTACACGCACGACTGTTTGCAGCTTTATTTCGATCAGCTCAACAATGCGCGGTTCGACACGGGAACGGGCTATGACGAAGATGACGCCGTCTTCCAGATAGGTCTTGTGGACGGAAAAACGCCGACGGTGTTTCAGGAGTATCCTCTCCCGAAGAAGATGGACATTCCCGTCTCGGTGATCCGCCGCGCCGATGGAAAGACCGTGTACGACGTGACGTTCCCGAAGGAGGCGCTGCCGTTTGCAGACCTTTGTCCCAGACACGGCAACGTCATCGGTGCTGGGCTGCTCGTAAACGACCGCTGCAAGGATGCAGCGGGCGAGTTCTCTGCGTCATATCAGAATGGACAGCAGTACAATACGCCGAAGAACTGGAAGGACCTCTACCTATCCTACGACCGTCCTGGATGCAATGCGTTGATAATTCTTGCCGACCGTAAACCGGTGAAAGCATCCGTGGCTTCGGGCACCGTGGCGGACGAATACGTGCCGACTGCCGACGGCGTGGTGCCCTGCAAGGTGTTAGCCGAGTGGGGAAGCATTCTGACACTTGAAGACGTTGTGGTCAAAGGTGCGGAAGTTTCCCGCCGTCCCGAACTTCCCTTGACGCTGCCCTATCCGAAGTCGGCGGAACTGAAGCTGAGAGTCAAGGCGGGCGTTCCCGTGAAAGTTTCCGCCATGGTGAAGGTCTCGACAGCGAGCGACATGAAAAGTATGATTTCCACATCGATGTTGTCCGCGGCAATTTCCTCGACGCAGTCTGCGGAAGATATGTATGTAGGCAAAAAGGAGGGAGAGCGTGGCAAAGGCGCACTCGTCATGTCTTTCGACGACAGGAACTTTGACGATTGGGAAAGGGCGGGCCCCCTCTTGCGCAAATATGACGCGCACGTCACGTTCTTCGTCTGCGGATCGCTCGACGAGCAGGCGAAGGCGGCACTGACGAAACTTGAAGCGTCGGGTCATTCCATCGGCCTTCACGGTCTGGGGCATAGAAACGCGGATACCGCGGTAGCCTCGATGGGTGCTGAGGCGTATTGGAATAATGAGATCGCGCCGCAACTGGAGGCATGTCGCACCGCTGGGCTGAACATAACGTCTTTCGCATATCCAAACAGCCGTTTCTCGAAAGAGACCGATGAACTCTTCCGCGCGAAGGGATTCCACTTCGTGCGCGGTGGGCTTCATGGCGTGACGCCATACGACCCGAAAGGCGAGAAGCGGGCAGGACTGCGGCCCGTCCATGCCGTTGATGAGGCGTTCATCCCGGCGAAGGAACTGCGGAATCGCTTCCGCCTCGACACGGTGCTCGTCGGGGAGTCGTACAACACCGACATTGATGACATCCTGAAATGCGTCCGCCGCTGCGCGGAGCGTAACGAGGTGTTTGTGCTGACTTCGCACGGCATAGCCCCTGACGCAAAGAGCATCAACATGAAGACGGAATGGCTCGAACGCATCCTCGCCATGGCGAAGAAATGCGGTGTCGCCGTGATCGGATTCGACGAGCTTTGACAGAAACCGTCATCATTGAAGAGGACCATGGGAAAAATGAAAATCACACTTAACAAGTTCGTGTTGTCGTCGGTTGCGTTTTTTGTGTCGTCGGCATTGGCAGGATTGCCGCTTTCGCCGCGTTGGATTTCCGGCAACACCGCCGCGCCGGAGAAGCCCGCGCCAGTGCTTGTGAAGGAGTTCGCGCTTGACGCGAAGCCGGCAAAGGCCATGTTCTCCGTCGCTGTCGCGGGATGGTGCGAGGTGTATGTCAATGGAGAAAAGGTTGGGCGCGACGTCCTCTCCCCCGTCACGTGCCAGCCCGACATGCGACTTTCGTCTCTCGTTCTCGACGTAACCGACATGCTTCACCCCGGGACCAACTTGATAGAGGTCCTTCTCGGCAACGGTTGGTTCAACACGTTCACCCTCGACGCATGGGGTTTTTCAAATGCACCGTGGCTTGGTGCGCCGAAGATCAAAGGCGAACTTGTCTGCGACGGGAAGCGCCTGTTTGCAACAGATGGATCGTGGCGGGCATACGATTCGCCGATAGTGTTCAACTCCCTGCGAAACGGCGAGTGGTACGATGCCAGGAAGGAAGGCGTTCGCGAAAACGGGCGCGCCGCCACTGTGGAGAAGTTTGAGCCGTGGGCGCGTATAAGCCCGGAGGATGCGGTTCCATGCCGCGTGAGCGAAACGTTCGAGCCGAAACGCGTGCTCAAGACACCGTGGGATACGGACGTGTACGATTTCGGCGCGAACATCGCGGGATGGTGCGAGATTGAGGTCGAGGGCGAGACGGGTGCTAAGGTTCGCTTGGACTACGACGAATCGATCACCAGCCACAATACTCTCCTCGGGCACATAAAGCAGCACCTAACGGGGAAGGGGGAGACGCGCCCCGTGCAGCACGACGAGTACATTCTCGCCGGACGCGAGGGCGGCGAGAAGTGGCATCCACGATTCACATACCATGGATTCAGATACGTTCAGGTTGAATTCGACGGTAATGCAAAACTCAAGTCGATCAAGGCGAGGTTCGTGCATTCCGACTTCAAGCGGGCTGGCGCGCTGCAGACCTCAGACAAGACATTTGCCGCGCTCCAGGCGGCGACGGAGCGCAGCTATCTTTCCAACTTCGTAGGAATCCCGACCGACTGTCCGCACCGCGAGAAGAACGGCTGGACGGGCGACGCGCAGCTTGCGATGGAGACTGGCCTATGGAACTACGACGCGAAGGATTCGTACGTACACTTTCTTCGCATGATGCTGGATGCGCAGCGTCAGAACGGCGCGGTGCCTTGCATACTCCCCTGTACGCCCAAATTCGGCTTCAGTTGGGGATCGGGTCCCGCGTGGGACGCAATCCTGTTCGAGGTTCCGTGGCAGATATACCGGTTCTACGGCGACGACGCTCCGGCGCGGGAGGCTTACGGCGCGATGAAGCGCTATCTTGAGTTCATGGCGGAAAAGGCTGACGAAGACGGACTGTTCGACTACGGACTTGGCGACTGGTGCAGGTGGTGGGAGGACAGGCGCGGCACTCCCGTGCGGCTGACAGACAGCGCCTACATGTACATGTTCA
>JAFSTA010000087.1 GCA_017450695.1 Kiritimatiellia bacterium
ACCGAATGGTCGATCATGAAGAGCAGGTACGGCTCCGTCCCCTCGTCGTTGGGGTTGACCATCACCGTGCCCGCCTTGAGGTACGGGCGCGACTCCTTCAGCACGATTTCCGTCACCGCGTTCA
This sequence comes from Kiritimatiellia bacterium, assembly GCA_017450695.1. Taxonomy (GTDB): domain Bacteria; phylum Verrucomicrobiota; class Kiritimatiellia; order RFP12; family UBA1067; genus RGIG8368. The sequence continues at coordinate 125 of JAFSTA010000087.1, forward strand.
CGAGCGGGTGGCCGGCGTGGACGAACTCCGCGCTCCGCGTCGCGCCCGTCGGGCGGATGTGGTCCTTGTCGAAGCAGATGTACTCGTAGCGGTCGGAGACCGGACGGCGCGGATTGAGTTCCTTCGCCGTAAGCTGCACGGTACTCGGCACATGCGGCAGTTCGTAGCGCTCGTTGGCCTTCTTGTGTACCACCGCGCCGAAATGTTCCATCGCGTCGAGGAAGAACGAGCGGACGAAGCACGGCTGGAGCTTCTTGGCCTGCGCGCGCTCCATCTGTTCCTTGATCCTGTAGATCATGTCGGGCGTCATCGTCTGGTCGACCAGCGCGTTCTGGTCGATGATCGCCTTCAGGTGTTCGGCGTCGAGCGCCGAATCCACCTTCTCGGTCATCCACGCCTTCGTCTCCGGCTTCTCGCCCTCCATGATCGCCTTGAGCAGCATGTCCTTGAGGGGCGTCTCCTCGAAGGCCGCCCCGAGGATGTCGAACACCCGCCCTTCCAGCGCCGCCTCCTGCTCGTGGATTTTCTCGAACAGACGCTTGAACACCTGTCCCTCGCGCGTATTGACGGCCACGAGGTTCCACAGGAAACACGGCTGCGTCTGACCGATGCGGTGGATGCGCCCGAAACGCTGTTCGAGGCGGCACGGGTTCCACGGCAAGTCGTAGTTCACCATGAGGTTGCAGTTCTGGTGGAGGTTCACTCCCTCGCCGGCGGCATCCGTGGCGATGAGCACCTGGACGTCCGGGTTGAAGTTGAACTTCTCCTGTATCTCCCGGCGGAGTTCTCGGTTCGTGCCGCCGTGGATCGTCTTCACCGCCCCCGGATCGCCAAGGACGCCGCCGATACGGCGCTGAAGGTAGTTGAGCGTGTCGCGGTGCTCGGTGAAGATGATGATCTTGCGGCGCTGGCCGTTCGCGTCGAACATCTGTTCGTGATCCTGCAGGAGCGCGGAGAGCTTCTGCCACTTGACGTCCTTGATCTGGTGGTCCGGTGGCGAGAGGAGCGCGGCGGCCTTGGCTTCAAGTCGGGCGAGCGTCTCGACCTCCTTCTGCAGCGCCTCCGGCGAGAGGGATGCCGTCTCGTTGTCGACCAGCTCGTTGACGACGCCCTCAACCTCGTCGTCCGGGACGTCTTCCTCGTCGAAGTCGTCGAAGTTGTCCGGCATGTCGCTTTGCGCAAAACCCGGCTGGGCTGCCGCCCCGCAGCCGCCGCTTCCTCCCTGCGCCATGCCGGGATTCGCCTGAAGGCGCTTGACCTCCTCCAACTTCGCCTCCAGGCGTTCGCGGCGACGGTGGAGCGACTGGTAGATCGCCTCCGGGCTTGACGCGAGGCGGCGCTGAAGCATCGTCAGGGCGAAGCCAATGCAGGAACGCATCTTCGGATTCGCGAGCTGCTGCGCCTGGTTCCAGCCATGGACGACATACTCCGTCACGTCGTTGTAGAGGGCAAGTTCCTCGCCGGTCAGGTTATAGGTGATCGTCTGCGCAATGCGTTTCGGGAAAAGGCGCGTGCCATCGAACTTGAGAAGGTCCTCCTTGACCATGCGCCGCATGATCGTCTCGTCAACATGCACCGGCCCGCCGCCCGCGCCCGTCACGCCGTAGAACCTGTCGGGGTCGAGCAGCTGGAGCCACGCCTGGAAATCGCCGTCCTTGCCGTTGTGGGGCGTCGCGGTCATCATGAGGAAATGGCGGGAGATGCGTCCGAGCAGTTCGCCGAGCCGGTAGCGCTTCGTCTTCTCCGTCTTCTCGCCGCCCGCATGGACGGAAAGCTTGTGCGCCTCGTCGATGATGACCAAATCCCACTCGGGCGCGCGCTTGAGCAGATCCTGAAAATCGTCGATGCGGGAAAGCTGGTCGAGACGTGCGATCACAAGGTCTTCGTCCTGGAAGAAATTTCCCGTTGGACTCTGGTTTTGCGCCTCGCGGCTGAAGATTCTGAAATCGACGGTGAACTTCTCGGCAAGTTCGGTCTGCCATTGCTCGGTGAGCGAACCGGGCGAAACGATGAGGACACGTGCCGCGTCCGCCCGCATCAGGAGTTCCTTGATGAGCAGACCCGCCATAATCGTCTTGCCCGCGCCGGGATCGTCCGCCAGCACATAGCGCAGGGGCGAAAGTGGCAGCATGTTCTGGTAGACGGCGGCGATCTGGTGCGGAAGCGGAATGACGTTCGATGAATGGATTGCCATCATCGGGTCGAATCGGCAGCCCAGCCGAATCCGCAGCGCCTCCAATGCGCGCTTGAAGTCCTTCGCGGGAGCGTCAAACGTCCAGGGGAGGTTCTTCTGCGCGGCGGCAAGACGCGCCTCATCCTCGCGGAACAACTGCACTTCGTCGAGCGCACCGGCGTCAGTCTTGTACACGACCGTCACGGCATTCTCGCCGACCTTCTCCACCGAGCGTACCGTCGCGGCGCAATTGGGCACCAACCCGTCGATCCGCATACCCTTCTTCAAATCCTCAAGTTTCAGCACCGCACACCTCCCCGTGTTCGTGCGCCGACAACGAAAACAAAACAATTCCGTCCGCACCGGTCCGATGCGGATTCAGATAGAGTTTCGTATGATTGTCAGTCGTTCTCATCGCCCGCCTCGCGCGCTTCCGCGAACGGACAATGAGCCGATGCCCAGAGATGGAACGAAAAGAAAGGGTCGCGCCCTTACACCTCAATCCATACTAACCGGAGGCACCTGAGAAGGCCTTGAAGGGGTACGAACCAAGTAGAAAGAACGCGCCCATACAGGCGCGCACTTGCACACTTGGCGTCCCTTCGAATTTCTCAGGTTTTCCGGTTATCGCCAGTTTGCAGTCACGCAATCAAATTGTCTCGATCGGAAAGACCGGTTTGACGCGATCTGTCCGAACCTTCTGCTTCAAGGCGCTTCCACCTTGAAACAAGGCGTAGTGTAGCAAATTCAAAATCGCATGTGAAGAGATAGTTGAACCAAAATCTGCGGGGTGGCACATAATAAGTGGGCTGCGCCCTAAGTGGCGGCTGGCGCCGCCTAAATGGGGCTGTGCCCCTAAGTTGACTTGGTCTGGAAGGTACGTCTCGCGTCCTCTGCGTAGCGACGGCGCCCTCGCCGTCGGCTTTCGGGGAAGCGGCACTCCTACCACTTCATTCAGGTTGGGTGGTTGGGTGGTTAGGTGGTTGAGTAGTTAGGTGGTTGGGTGGTTAGGTGGTTGAAAGTTATCCTCATTTCCATTCCCGCGTGAGCGTGGGCGGAGGGGTTATCTCCGAAACTCCCCGTAGCGAAAGCAAGTTCCGCCTTGCCAAAGCGGTCGCGACGGGGCGCGACCCTCCCAATTCGGCCACGACGGGGCGCGTCCTTCCCAATTCGGCCGCGACGGGGCGCGTCCCCCGTTCGCCATGAAGCGACAGGAGTGTCGCATTCCCGATTGCTCCACCCAATCACCCAGCTACCCGCAACCACCTAACCACCCAACTGCCGAGCTAGTTTCTTCGCAAGTGCGGTGAAGCTGTCGGCGATTGCCGCCATGTCGGAGTAGCACATGAGGAAATCGGCGCCCATGTCCGTCAAACGTCGCATTTGTTCGTCCGTGATCGCGAGTGAACCGAAGTGCTTGCCCGCCGCACGTGCGGCGACGCACGCCTTCTCCATTGCCGCCAAAATTTCCGGCGCGTCGAGCGGACCTCGGATGCCGCTTAGCACGGAGTAGTCGCCCGGCCCGAAGAAAAGCATATCCACTCCCTCCGTCTCGGCAATTTCCCGCGCGTTCGCGAGGGCGGTGGGCGACTCGATCATCGGCGCGAGAAAGGTCTCGGCGTTGGCCGCCGTGACGTAGGCGTCCACATCCGTTGTACCGTAACCGGCCTCGGCGTTGTCGCCCGCGAATCCGCGTTCACCGAGTGGCGCGAACTTCGCCCAGCGAACAAACTCGCGCGCGTCCGCCGCGTTCTCGCAGCGCGGGTACATGATGCCGTTCGCGCCCTGTTCCAGCATCCGTCCCATGCGCATGAACTCGCCTTTACCCGGACGCGCCATCACATCCTTGCCCTGTAGGCGCACCGAGCGGAAAAGATCCGCTGCGCGTTCCAGCGAGATCGGCCCGTGCTCAAGGTCATACCAGACACAGTCGATACACGGTTGCGCGGCCGCGAACTCGGCGTATGCGCCGTCCGTCAGATGCAGGATCGCACAGGTCGCGACTTTCCCATCCGCCCATTTTTCCTTCACGAGAGATTTTTTCATTTGCGTGTTTCCTCTTCCTGCGGCGGTCTCGGCGAGACCGCCTTCCCGGATGTCGGCGGGCGCGTACTCCAGAAGCTGGCCAATGTCGAACCCGAAAGATTCATCCAGATGGCCGCCGCGTTCGCCGGCAGAGCCGCCACGGAACTATGCAGCACATTCACCGCCAAGGCGGCAGCCATCCCGCCGTTCTGCATCCCCACCTCAATCGCCACTGTTCGCGCGTCGCGTTCGTCAATCGGAAGCCAGATCCCCAGCAGGCGCGAGATGCCGTAACCGAGGGAGTAGCCGACCGTTGTATGGAGGATGGTCGAGAGGAAGATGACCGCGCCCGCCTTCGCCAGCAGATCGCGGTTCGGCGCGAGGCAGACCACGAGCGAGAAGCAGATTCCGAACATCGCCACCGTCTGCAGCGCGAGGTCGATTCCCCGCTTGTGCGTCTCGTAGCGATGTCCGAGCGCGAGACGCAGCAGCCAGCCCGCGCCCACCGGCAGGATGACGATCTTCAACATCTCCACCATCATCTTCAGCACGTTGATTTCCACATAAGTCCCGGCGAGCGTCTTCATCAGGAACGGCGTCACGATTGGGGAGAGGAGTGTGGAAACGCATGTCATCGTCACCGAGAGAGCCACGTTCGCCTTCGCTAGGTAGGCGATCACATTGGAGGCCATGCCGCCCGCCACGGAGCCGATCAACACCATGCCCGCCGCCAGCTCGTCTTCGAAGCCCAATACCTTCGCCACGCCTACCGCCGCGAGCGGCATTACCGTGAACTGCAACACTGCGCCGACGGCCACGCCCCACGGCGCTTTTGCCACGCGCAGGAAGTCTGCGGACGTCAACGTCGTGCCCATCCCGAACATGATGAGCTGGATGGACGGTCCCACGAACGGCATCAGCTTCACGCCGAACCATTCGATGTACAGACTCGGCCACAAGTATGCCGACACTGCGCATGCAATAATCGTCAACGCAAACGCCTGACGGCGCAGGAATTCAAGCACTCTCACTTCGATCCCGCCTTGTTGACAATGCCCTTCAAACGGCTACCCGACGTGACGAGATGTCCGGCGCGTACATCCGCCTCCGTGAAGCGGTGGTGGAGAATCTCCCGCGCCTTTGTGCGTTCCCGGTCATGCACCACATGGATGAATCCATCCGGCCCCTCAACGGCGTCCGGATACGACACGTTGTTCCGTTCGTCCAGCACGAGCCCGCCCAGCCAGGTCGCGCCCTCGTCGTCGGAGACGAACGCCGTGATGTGCGAGCGTCCCGTCTTCGTCCCTACTGGCCCGTTCTTGACGAGCAGCATCGCGCCGCTCTTCAGACGCCCGATGAAGAATCGCGAGTTGGGATTGAGGATGGAGGACGGGCGAAGTTCCGTCCATGTCTTCCCGCCGTCGGACGAGGTCGTCTCGGCAATCCCGTACTTCACGCGCACGAGCATCCACAAGGTTCCGTCACGCCGCTCAATCACCATGTTTTCCGTACAGTCACGGTCTTTCGGCGGAATCTGTGCATGTCCCCAAAACGTCACAGTCTGTCCCTTGTTCGTCGAGGCGAACACATTCGCCGCCCGGTATTCGGGCATCTCAAAAACGAATTCTTTGGGGATGGACTTCGCCGCGCCGATTCGTCCGCCCCACGGCTTGCCGTTCATGAACTCGCTCGGCAGTAGCCAGGTTCCGTCGCGCGTCACAATCGGCTTGTTCTTCATGAACCCGTGGCAGAGACGCCGGGCGGGCGTCCAGCCCGTGTCCGCGTCCTCCGGGTCGAGCGGATGCATCGCCCACACGCCCGCGCGACCGTCCCACATACCGTAGAGCTGCGCGTAGAAGAGCCACACCTTGCCGTCGGGATCGGTCCACAGGCCGGGATCCAAAATACGCAAGGGACCCGGCGGGTCGATCGCGAAGAGCGGCGGCGTCCACGTGTTGCCGCCGTCGCCGCTGGACACGACCACCATGCCGTTCTCGTCGCCCTCCGTCGTGTCGCCCGTGTGCCACGCCACCCACAGCCGCCCCTTCGGAGAAGCCGTGATCGACGGCGCGGACTGGAATCCGCGCCGCGCGTCCGCCAGCCGTTCGGGAACCGGCTTCAATACCGGGAACGGCTTCATCGCGTCCGTTTCGTATGTCTCCGCCGTTTCGGCAGCCGTGCAGACCAATCCCAAACTCGCGTACGTGATTCCCACGAGCAGGGATGCCTTGTCGATCAAATGGATTGCTTTCATTCCCTTCTCCACATCCGTTATTTTATGCGTATGATTACCCCCAGCGGAGGTCTTGTCAGAAAAAAATCTGGAACGAGGGCACCGCGTGAAACGCGCCACATATCAAACAAGCCCGTGATCGATCCGCCCAGCCGGAAGTCGGGCAGGTAGCTACCCGCATCCGATGCCGGCATCCAAATGTTTTCCAGCGAACCGACCAGTCTCCGGTCGAGATACAACCGCCAGATTCCCCGTCCGACGCCATTGTCATAGACGAGAGCCAGATGCACCCACTTGCCCTCATACTCCGAGAAATCGGACAGGAGCGCCCCGGAAACGTATGGCGTGTTCCCCGCATTGGCAGTCCCGTGCAATGTCAAGCCACCCGCTTCACACGAAAGCGTCCAGCCGATTGTTCCGACGGCCGCGCCCGCCACGACACCATCCGATCCGCTCCACTTGAACCAGCCTTCGACCGTTCCGGATTGGGATGGAGCCATCCAAGCTCCGCAATTTCTGGCAGACAATCCACCGTCGGCAAGCGCAACCGCGCCGTGGTTCTCTATGCGGGTTGTCCCTGCGAACACAGATGGATATGCCTGCTCCGCCGTCCCTGACGCACCTGTCGCCGTCTGGAATCCGAAGAAGGAATTGGTCATGCTTCCGATATCCAGCACACCACCAAAATAGTCAAGCGGCCAAAAGGCGAGTACGTCATGTGACGGCCGCGTTCTAGTCGCGTTCAGAAACTCGCTAGGAGTCAAGATCTTGTTCGAGAAACGCAGACTACTAATGGCACCACGGAACGAATTGGCGGTATTTGCACGACCGCCAATCACGAAGCAAGTGCCCTTGATGCTGCGGTTAACAGACCGCGAAATCACTCCCTTGCTTTGTCCGTCGAAGAAGAACTCGTAATCTACGCCACTCTCTCCGAAGGTACGGGTAAGAGCCAAGTGATGCCATGCCCCGTCATTGGCGATGCCATCGGTTCCGTTAAACGTCTGATCATTGGCACTGCTCCAGAACTTATCGACGATATAGAATCCCGTCCCCGCCTTGTAGGCTAAGCCGAACCAATTTCCTCCGTTGGAAGTCGGGGAGATGGTCTGATGTGCCGCGAAGACGTGTTCCCATGACGTGCCGGATGTCCCGTTCCGACGCACATAGCATTCCACTGTCATGTTGGTCGCCGTGTTGATCAAATCCAAAGTCGCCGGGTCGAAGGTACCCATCGTCGCCCGCTCCCCGGTCATGGTGGCAGTTGAGTCGTAGAATCGTACGCTCCCGTTCACGGCTGCGGCATCGCCGGCAAAAGACGGTGTCGTGTCGGGATTCGTGATGACAGGCGCATCCGTGAACGGTTGCGCCCGCTGGATGGGGGCGACGGTCGTTGTCAGGTCAAACGTCCCCATGCAGTCGCGCCCGTCGAAATAAACGCTGTCCAACGTGTTGAGCGGCCAGAGCGCGAGAACTTCCGTCGCGGCAGACCCGTTCTCCGCCCTGAGGAACTGCGACGGCTGAAGCGTCGTCCCCGAGACGCGCACGTAATCGATCTTCCCCTGAAATTCGCGATTATTGCTGCCGGGCCTGCTTCCCAGGGAGAGCGAAGTTCCATAGACGCCGGTCTCGGACGGGCGCACGGCGTTCTGAACCTCGCCAACCTTTTCGCCGTCCAGATAACACCGCCACGTTCCGTTGCCCTCCCCCGCCGAATAGACGAGGGCGACATGTCGCCACATGTACCAATCTGGAATGGCCTCGGAAAGAAATGCATCGGGGAGACAACACCCCTGATCATCTTCTGTGTAGATGAACAGGCGCCAGACACCGCCGGCATACTTGTATCCGAACTGCCATCCGGAATTGTTGGTGGAACCGGGGAGTTGCCTTGTCAAGGCGAGGAACTGGATATCCGTCAACCCGTATCGTGTCTCGCGAAGCGGCTTGAACCATCCTTCAAGCGTAAAGTTGTTGGTCAGCGTCAGGTAGCACCCGATATTCGTTGTAACAAGGCACTCGCATGCCGTTCGTGCAAAAGGACGCAACGAGCCGCTGTTGGCAAGCTGAAGCGTCGGCGCGGGACTCATGTTCCTGTTGGGCGGCATTCCCGCAAAGGCCGATTCCATGTCCATGCCGTGGCTTGTCTTGACAAAACTGGTTGCCGTTCTGAAAAGGCCGTTCATCTCCCATCCGCCTACCGACGACGCCGGGTTGATCGTACCGTCCGACTGGCGATCCAGTTTCCAGTAGGCAACTGTCGAATCGTCCGCGTCGACCGTCCCGTCCCCGCCATGATTGAGGAACTGGTCTGGCGTCAACACCGTATCGGAGATTCGCCAATAGTCGAACAACGCCGGGGTGCTGTTGTTGCCAGCCGTACGCCCACCCAGATCAAAGCGGCTGTTCGTGGGATTTCCGGCGAACGTGGGAATCGCTTGCTCGACGGTCTGGATACACGTTCCATCAAGATAGACGTTCCAGACTTCCTTGCCGGCACCGTTGTTGGCATCGTGCGTGACCGCGATGTGCCGCCAACCGTTGGTGATGGATGTCTCGTCCTCGCCGATGTCCGAAAGGAACTTGATCGAATCTCCTTTCTGCGGCGTCGCAAAATACCAGGCGAGACGGGAATTGTTCATCCGCAGGCTAAGGAACCAACGGTGGTCGTAGCTAGAGCTCTCCATCGCCCCCAGCACATAGTACCAGCCAGACGAGGTGGGGGTGGAAAGGAGCCTGACCCATCCCTCGACGGTGAAATCACCCGTCCGCACAAGATGTTGACCGGCGCTTGCACTCCAGAGAACCGGAACTTTTGCGAATGCCGTCCCGTTCGAGATGGCGTAGGCGTTCCGCGTAAACTCCAACGGCAGGGTCGTGTCTGGATTTGCGGGATATGTCCACGCCTGACCCTTGCAGACCTGCCCCAGTGATGTGACGGATAAATCGTTCGCGGGGTCGATGCGGCAGCGGAGATCGTTTGCCTGTCTGATCGTATCGTCGTAGTTGATGGGCCAGAGTGCCATCGTCCTGCCAGACGCCGAAAACAGCATCAACAAAGAGACGACCACAATTTCCAAGAGCCTTTTCCCGTTGTTCGGTTCCATGTTTCTCATACGGATTCCTTTCAGCAGAATTCCTCTATGCCGAGAAGCCATGCCTCGGTCAGTATTCGAGGACACGCTTCCCTCAAACAGGTATTGAGTGTAGCACATTCCCCCAAGAAAACAAATAGGCAATTGTCCATAAGACAATCGTACAATCTGGGTGTTCGATCGGGTAAGCGTGTTAGGCTGGAGAAGCGTGTTCAGCCGGGTAAGCCGGAAACGCATTGCGGTCGCGACGGGGCGCGACCCTCCCCTCGTGTGAGGCAAAAGACGTACGACATGCGTCCGTCGCCGCCTCTCCTCTCCTAACTGCCGCTTCGCGGCTACGTCAACTTAGTGGCGTCAGCCCCATTTAGGTCGCAAGGGCACTTTGGCGGCGTAGCCACAACGTATTTGCCTCGCTTCTCAGCCTCTCAGCTGGTGCGAACCCCTAAGAATATTGGTATCGTGAACACTTGAAAAGTCTGGTATAATGACCGCATGAACGATTACTATCTGCACCCTGGCGCGAAGGCGCTTGCCGGCAAACGACTTGGACTCAACTGGCTCGACCGTCTGGAGGCTCTCGGTGTCAAGACGGCATCGGAGGCGCCGCGTCACGCCCACGACACGCTGGAAATCCTCTGCTGCCTTAAGGGGGTGCTCGGTTACGAGTTCGATCGATCCCCGGGGGTGACGATGACGGCGGGTTGTTTTCTCGTCGTGCCGGACGGCGCGGGACACCGAATGGCCGGCGGACTGGAAACCCCGAGCCTGCGCATGAGTTTCTTCCTTCGCCCAAACCTGCCGAAAGGCGGTCGGTTCAACCTGTTCACCGCAACGAACTTCCGCGCATTCCGCGCCAGCCTGCTCCGGAAACGCTTCACGCCCCAGGCAATCCCTGGCGAGGCGCGGGGTGTCCTCATGCGCCTCGCAGATCTGATTCGCGAACCCGCACTCTCCCCCGATCAACTTACCGAAGCGCGAGTCCTTGCCGTATTCGGATTCCACGCGCTGGCATCCGGACTGCAGACACCCGTGCGGAAAACGGAGACGCGTCTGATGGATGAAGCAGTCAAATGGCTGGAGGCGCACTACGCCGAGAAGATCACGCTTGCCCAACTCATCGCTTACATGGGTTACAGTCGTTCCCGCTTCTTCAGCCTCTTCCGGGAGTACACCGGACTTTCCCCGCTCGACTGGTTGAACCGTCATCGCATCCGACGCGCACAGGATATCCTTCGGACGACATCCAAACCCGTCGAAGAAGTGGCGCATCTGGTCGGTTTCACCGACCTCACTTTTTTCTTCCGTCTCTTCCGTCGGCATGTAGGCTGTTCCCCCGCCGCCTCGCGCCACACGCAGGAATGAACGGGTGTGCTTCCTCACGGTTTGCGGAGGATGGCGTAGCGGCGCGGATTCGCCCGATTGAAAGCCGCGTCAGTGGCGATTTAACCATTGAACCTAGATTCCTCGTTTGGGTTCTCACGCAGAGCCGCAAGAGGTCGCGGAGTACGCGGAGAAGGTGCCGAAAACAGAGGCTTTTCGATCCCCCCGCACACACGTTACGACAGAAAACGGATTCACCCAAATGGTGAAATCCTCGTCTGTCGCTTGGATCCCTTCTGCTCCATACGCAGCTGCGAAGCGAGAGTATCATTTCTCCGATTTGGCGGCATGTTTCCCCTGCGCATGAGGTAAACGTATCCTCGGTTGACTTAGCCGCATAGCGGCATTTAGGAGCGAAGCGACACTTCGCTACGAAGTAGCACTTAGCCCGCATGGGCTAGAAACCAAGGCCGGCCGCGCCGCGCGTCATGCGCAGGTTCGAGAAGCGGATGTTGCCGACGGATCCGACTTGGCAGGAGAAGGAGAAGCGCGTGTTATTGCGGGAGGGTTCTTCCCAAGTCGCGATCGGAATCCCGTCGAGGCAGACCGTCGTTCGGAAGGTCTGGCGTGTCTCGCCGTAGCGGCGCGAGACACGCACATGGTTCCATTTCGTTCCGCTGGCACTGAGTCGGAAGGCGGGGTTGACGACCGTGCAGTCGCTTCGTTTCTGGTTCGCGAAGAGGCTGGCCAGCACGACGCGGCTGTTTCGGACATGGAGGGTCTGCATACTCGTCTCCGTCCCCAGATTCTCTTTCTCGAAGAGGCTCATCAACCCCATCGTCGCGCCCAGCTCTGCCGGATAGAAGGCGAAATTCCAATCGAACCGTGCGATGGAGGACATTACGTCGAACTCGATCGTCACTTCCGGCGGCAGCTTTACGGTACGGTAGGTGAAGAGGCAACAGGCGAGTCGGGTTCTGGCATCCACATTCCATACTGCGTCCCCGCCTTCCACCGACAGGCGAGAGTCGCCGTAACTTCCTGTGTCCGTACTTCCGAGTAATCCCATCGCAGGAGTGGAATAAAACGGACGGCCGCGCCAAAAATTCAAGGCCCCCAACACGCAGACGGCAGCGAACAGCAGGATCGCGCCGCGCACCCACCAGCTGGACAGCCATGTCCTTTTTCGTTTCACGGGAATTGGACGGATCAGGGTAGGGTGGGCAGGTGAGGGACAGACGTCATTGAGCGCATTCCGGAATTCGGAGACGGTTCCAAATCTATCCTTCTGGCTATTCGAGCAAGCACGGTTCAGCAGCTTGTTGAGGGCTTTTTCCCGCGGGTCTGTCAGCAGTTCCGTCGGGACATCCGGGAAACAGTTATACGACTTCCCCGTCCAGCACTCATACAGAACCATTCCCGTGGCAAACAGGTCGTGATCGATGGGGTTGTAGGTTTCACCGGTTTGCAGGGAAGGGAGATAACCGACCGTAAAACCAGTGTAGTTGGTCTGGTTCAGTTTGGCAACGCACCCCATGTCCGTGATGGTCGGAATCCCATTCACAAAGAGGATGTTTTCCGGCTTGATGTCGCGATGGGCAAGTCCATTCTTATGCAGTTCTCCAAGCCCGTTCAGAATATGATCCGCCAATTCCCGAATCTGCTCTATCGACAGCCGTCCTCCGGCGGAGTTCTTCAGCCGGTTGGGGAGTGTGTCCGGGGCATAAGCAGCGGGAGCCCCCACGCCTGACACATTGTCGGCAGCGTCCATGCAGTAGAAGAAGCACGAGTCCACATTCTGAACGTCCTGGATTTTGATGAGGTTCTGGTAGGTGATGTTGCTGTTCGCATAAACCGTGATCCCGTCCACATCACGCTTCCACAAGGCGGCATCTGCGGAATTGCCCGAGTTCACATCGGGTTTCTCCAGCACCTTGACGACCTTTAACAGGTTATCAAACACCTGCTGCTGGATAAGCCAAACGCTTCCGAATCCACCTTTCCCGATCAAGCGGATCACCGTATAAGCGCGATGCTGATCATCAAACAGTTTCTGTAGCTCGCTCGCTGTCATTGCCCTGTACCAGAAAGAAACCGGCGTCAGACATCCCGATAAGAGAGAGAGTCTCCCCGCAGTTCACTCAGGATTTTCCTGTACCGTTTATCCGCCTCGTTTTTGTGGTTGTAAACGGAACTGAGACTGATGTTCAGTGACTCGGCAATCTCTTGTGGCTGCTTTCCTTTTTCCAGCATCGAGAAAACCTGAAACTCGACCGGCTTGACGCGTGAGCGCAGTTCATTCCGCGCGGCCTCTTTCAAATACGCCTCCCATTCCTGTTCTTCCGCGCTACGGTCGGGCGGCTGGAAAAAGCCCGTCTCGATCACGCCTGCGGTTTGCTCCGACATCACGCCCGTTTCATCGTCGTCCGCCGCGGTCACAAACCCGGATTGGATGACCTTCCCCTCCCGGTACTGGTCCCTCAGGAAATTGTTGACGATATGGTGGGTGATCCCGTACATGTAGTTTTTGAACTTGCGGTTCGGGTCATACGCAAATCCCTGCTGGACGCGCTGCGAAAAGGCAGACATGATTTTTTGTATCATGTCTTCGGTGTCATGCGGATTCAAGCCCCGCGCAGAACAGTACTTTTCGATCAGCGGCTTGTAAATGTAGTAAAAGCGGTCGAACGCCCGTTCGTTCCCGGAGGCTACCGAGCAAATCAGACTCGGATGCGTCACTTGGTATCCGTCATCTTCCGCCGTGCGCTTTTTCGGAGCGTTTCCCTGCCCGTCTTCCTTTCCAGTTGCTGTCATCTTTTCCTCTCCTTTCGTCAGTTTTGAATTCCGCACTCATCCGCTAAGATCCGGCGTTCGTCCGGTGAGAGCCGTTGCCCGGCCAGCCGTTCCTCGCAATATCGAAATGCCGTCGCGTCACCCATCCGTTTCGCGATGCGCGTCAGGTAGAACCAGGGGCGTCCGCCTTCTTCCACCGGACGTGTCGCCAACGCCTGCAGAAACAGCAGGGCGGCTTCGTGATAGGCCTGATTCGCAAACGCGCACTCACCGGCCAGCTCGCAAGCCTTACAGGAGATGTGCCGTGCGATACTGCGCAGGAATGCGGGATAGGCGCCGGCCATGTCCCCCGCCTCGAACCGCGACTTCCCTTCATTGAAATCCGTGTCTGTCGCGGGCGGGCTTCCCGGTGCGCCTCCGGGGAACGGCAACCGCCAACGGTTGTAAATTTCCAGTGGCGTCCCGCTGAAATCCAACTGCGTCAACAATCCGCGCACCTGCTCGAAATCCAGATCCGTCCGGTACGGTGCCATCCGAAAGAACTTTCCCTTCTCGACGATGGCCCTGCACTGTCTGGACGCGGCGGGATCGATAAACTCCAATCCGCCGCGTGAGGCGAGCCACTGCGCCATCATCGACATCCCCATCTCGTCGAACTTCGTCGCCAGCGCCGCTAGCACACGCGGATCGCCGGGAATCTCGTTCAGCAGAAAGAGCAGATCGCTGATCCGCGCGTCGCGCAGCACCTCTTGCGTGACACTCCCCGCCAGTTGCGGCGAGAAGGAAATGAGCAGACCGTCCGAACAGAACCGGTGGCACGCCATCCCGTACAGGTTCAGGAACTGCGCGACGGCATCTTTGCGCAATTCGATTTGCAACTCTTCGGGCGCAATCTCCATCAACGCCGCGAAATTCACATCGGTCTCCAGAAACCGCGAGGGGCTGCACACCGTATTCTCCACGGTTTTCCAATCCGGGACCCAGGCGGCAAATTCTTTTGCGGGAAACCCGAAGACACGAGCCAGCACCATCCTGTCTTTCGGTTGGCAGTTTAACTCGTAGGGAATCACACGCTCGGGAAACTTGGTGGTTACCAGATACTGCCGCATCACAAACCGTTGCAGAAGCGGCGTCAACGTCTCGTGCCGGGGCATCTGCAACAGAAACGCATCCGCAACGGCATCGCACAACCGGGTTGTGTACGCAAAGTTGAAAAAGTCATGGTCATCCGTCACCATGCGGACAGAGAGAAAGACGAAATCCTCGACCTGAACGCACTGGTTCGACGCCACAACCGATTCCTGATGCCGATCCAAAACCGCCTGCGGATCTGGGGCGGCCCAACAAATCGGACCCGCGACCAGCAACGCGGCTACACTGGAAAACCTGCCAAACATACACCCAGTATAACAAAATTCCACCTCGGAAAAAAGCGATTTAACGAAATTCCTGGTGGGCGCTACGCGCCTGCTGAAAAGCTGAGAAGCGGGAAGCGGAGAGGCTGAAAAGGCGGCAGGGAATCATCGATAGCTATCGAAGGCAATCGACTGCTATCGATTGCCGAACCACCCAACTACCTAACCACTTAACCACTCAACCTTGAACGTATAGGCAAGCGTGTTCAGCAATGCGGACGCGATCCATCCTACGCAAGGTTACGGGCGCGTCCCCTTATAGCACGGTGACTTTCAATCCTTGCTGGTCGATCGCGAAATCGAAGAAGCGCGCCTGCGGGTTGGGCGGGGTGCGTTCCAGCTTGGCGCGGATGCGTCGCGCGGACTCGACGGAACGTGCGATGAGGAAGATGAAGCCGCCGCCGCCCGCGCCCGGAAGCAACGTAGCCCGCGTGTCCTGCTGGACGGAGGCGAGGATCCGTTCAATCGCGGGATTGGTCGAGCCGGGATCAATCCGTTTCTTTAACTCCCAATAGCCGTTGATCCCGTCCGCGAACCCGTCCCAGTCTTTCGCGTCCATCGCCTCCTTGGTGGCGGCGACATTCCGCTTCAGATCCTGAATGGTTTGGAGCGTCACGGGATCGCGCGCAAGGTAACGCGTGACCACGTTCGCGAGAATATTCCGCGCCAGGCGTTTCTGTCCCGTGAAGTAAAGGAGGCAGCATTCGCGGTTCGCTTGGCTGTCCCAGCCTCGGTCGCTCCAGCGCAGGGTGACGTCCTGCCGGTATCCGGGTTCCGTTCGAATCCATTTGATACCGGGCATGATGCCACCCACCTGATCCTGCCAGCCGCCACCGGTGGACATCCTCTGTTCGAGAATGGAGGTTAGCCGAACGAGCCGGTCGTGCTGGCACGGAATCCCTAGAACCCGATCCAGACAGGCGATGACCGTCGCGCCGAGAATCGAGCTTGTCCCCATTCCCGAACCTTTCGGCAGGGAGGAGAAGATCGTCAGGTCGAGTCCTCCGCCCAGCCTGCGCAGCCACGGCTGGAGCGGTTCGTTCGGATCGGCGGGTGCGATTCCGGTGAGAACCAGTGCGGCTTTCGCCAATGCGTCCCACGAATACGGATTGCTGTGGTCCAGCAGTTCCGCCGTCGTGCGAATTTCCTTGCGTTCGCCCAGATCGATGGAGAACAGGCGGATACAGCCGAGAGTGTTCAGCTTGGCGATGGCTTGAATCGGGTATTGCCCGTTCAGCGTGACCGCCGCGTTCAGAACCGTTCCGCCGCGTTCGGTGCAGATTGGCGGCGTATCGGTCCAGCCGCCGCCGAGGTCGATTCGCGCGGGAGAGGTGACCCACACCACCTGGTCCTGAAGAATCCCGGCGGGACGCGGTTCCCGCACCGGCTCGAAATCGGTCGCGACCGCTTGCGCGACGGCCGCCGCCGCTTCCGGTGAATGCGGCAAGGATTCGGTATCGCCCGCCTGACGTAACCGGATCGCTTTCCGCAAGGTGAGGACGCGGGCTTTGAAGAGAGGCGAGTCGGTGGTTTTCAGGAGGGCTGTCAGACGGCGCGTCGCGTAAGTCGCATCCGCATCGGTTCGGATTTTCTCGCAGATTTCATCGGCGGAAAGGGTGTCGTGAGCTGCCACCCGTTCGGCGATATGGGAAAGCTCCACCTTGCGGCGGATTTCCGCGCGGGCACGTAGCAACCGTTCTTGGTTGACTTGCGGAAGCAGCTCCGCCAGCGAGTAACGTTTCACGGGGAGTCCTGCGTCACTTCCCCATACCGTTGAGAAATACGTCTGGACCGCGTTCAACACCTCGTCGATTTCCCCGATCGGCCAAAGCCTTGCGCGCCAAAGCCCCTCGGACGTCTCCCCCTTTTTCCAGATTCGGTCCGGGGCGATTCCGCATAGTTCGATCCATTTCATGAACGGACGGTTCAAGAAGGTGCAGGAGGAATCGTCCGGCGAGAATGCGGCTTTGAATGTGTCGTGGATTCCATACACGAGTGCCGTCCACTTCTGCTTCCCGATGGGGAGGCAGACGAGCCCGATTCCATGCGGAAGCCGGATCGGGGCGGTCGCTTCCGACGGGACCCCGGTCAGGATATTCTTCCCGTCCAACCGGGGCGGCGGCATATCCAGCAGGTCGCACCCCTCGACTAGTGCCGACTCACGCGACACGAGCGGGCGCGAGATGCAGGAGTTGAAGACGAATACGTGGGAGGCCATCCCGGAGGATGCCACGTTCGTCCCGCTTCCGTTCGTGAAGTGGTGCCAGACCGACGTGCGTGAAAGCCCCGTGAGGCCTTCGAGCAGTTCCGCGCTGCTGCCCAGGTGGAAGAACTCGCAGTAGGGGAGAATGTTGACGTGGAACTCCGTGCCGCGCAACATCCGGTACCAGCGGCGCATCCGCGTGCGGTGCGCCGCGTCTCGGTGTTTGCGCGTGACGCAACGGGTCAGGAACGACTCTTCGTTGATCGACGGAACCAGCGCCATCGTCAGTTCCTCGTAGAGGTCGATTGACGGGGTCGCGCCGCGAACGATGTCCGCGAGCAAACCGCGAGAGCTGCCGTCTCCAGCGATTTCGAGAAGACGGTTGCAGAACGGGATGTCGAGCGAGAGCAGCCCCGTGTCGATCGCCTCGAACCCGAACGGGGTGACCGCGCCGCTCGCCCGCGCCTCCGCCTCGGATGGTTTCTGGAGAAAGTCGCGGACGCTGGAGCAGATGGTCTGCGTTGCCCGTACTGGCGTGTCATCGGGGAGGTACACGCCGTGGCGGCTGCCGACATCCGCCCCGTCGTAGTAGGCGACGCCGTTCACGCCGGGATGGGAGAAATCGACGGAGTCGCTGTCGAATGTCAGCAGGACATCGCCGGACGCGATCAACACCTGTCCTCCGTCGGGGGCGGGAAGTGATTCGCACGAGTGCAGGATGAGGTCAAAGAGATCGGTAGGTTTCCCTCCCTCCGACGAACAGGGAACCGGTGTGAAGATTTTTCCCTGCGCTGCGTATGCGGGCGTTCTCCGGCTG
Organism: Kiritimatiellia bacterium; assembly: GCA_017450695.1. Lineage (GTDB taxonomy): Bacteria > Verrucomicrobiota > Kiritimatiellia > RFP12 > UBA1067 > RGIG8368. Next base: position 18,199 of record JAFSTA010000087.1, read on the forward strand.
TCACCTCCGGAATGGCAGAGGAAGATCCGTTTCCCGGAGAGGTCTCCGAAACGACGCCGAAGGCAGGATAGAACATAGAGCGTGGAACCGAGGGAACCGACGCGGCGGTTGTCCGGGTCGGCAATCGCGAAAACCTCAGTCTTGGAAGGAATCCAACCGCGCTGCTGCCGCCAGGCGAGTTGCGTTCTGTATCCCTTCGCCTGATTCTCATTCGCGGCGGTCAAAACCAAAATGTCAAATGCTTTCATACTAAAAACCTCGTTTGAAAACCTCTCGCGGAGACGCGGGGGGCGCAGAGTAGGCTAGAAAGACCCGAAAATAGCGGGATTGGAAACCAAATTCCTCGGTTGGACAATTGTTTAGAAACCACGGAACACACGGAATGAACCGGTGAGGGAACGTTGCTTTCCCGCAATTTTGCGTGTCGGGAGATGGATTCCTTTCGCTTGCGCCTATCACCATTCGGGTGAATGGACTCCCGTTCTCGATCAGTGCATTGTGATTTGAAAAAGCCCCAATTTTCGTGCCTTTCTCTGCGTACTCCGCGCTCTCGGCGGCTCTGGGGTGAGAACGCAAACGAGGAATCTAGGTTACATGAAAAAGCGGTAGTGGCGGACTGCAAGGAAGGAGACGATCCTTCACCCGACAGGTGAATCGGACCTCGTTCGGAAAACTGTCGCAAACCCACAAAATCTCCGTGTCTCTGCGCCTCTGCGAGAGATAAAAACCGTTGTTCGGGAAAGGTGACAGAGGAATGTAGGTTCATACGTGTCCTTGAGATTGCTTGCGGATCGGAAACTCTTCGAGAAGAAGTGCCTGGTTTCGACAGGTATCACGTAAGGTACCGATGCGCAACGATTGCTTGAACTGTTCCATGCGAATCCGCGTTTCGGGAGTGACGCGGATGAGAACGGTGTGACCCGCCTCGATGCAGAGGAAGTTGTCATCAAACTTCGCTTCCATCCCGACCATCGAAAGCCAGACCCAAAAGGCGGGGGCTCGCGGCGTGAGTCGGACTTGAAAACTGTTCTCGTTGATGCAGCGGATTTGGACGTGCAGATGGGGCGGTTGCGTCTTCAGTTCTCGCCAGGTACAAAGGCGCTGGTAATTCCAAAGCACCTGCTGTCCGGTGGCATCGTCGAGATAAAACCAAAGGAAGAGATTCTCCGCGCCGTACCGTGCGATCGCATTCGAAACGCGGATGTGAGAGACCATGTCATGGCTGGCGGGCGGCAGCTCGACCGTCTTGTTCCCCTCCGCAACGAGTTCGCCCGTCAGCGTGGTCAACCGCCAACGCACCGTTCCCGCGAATGGCACAGACTTGTCGTTGAAGGCAACCAGCCGGACGATCCCCTCCTTTTGGAGGTATTCGGGATGGCAGGTCAGCAGGGAGAAAAAGCGGCGCGCGAAATACTGGCATGCTTTCCAGCGTCCGCCGTTGTCCATCGTGGAAAGGTTGCAGCTCGCCCACGGGGAATTGACATGCCATCCGATGAACCCGTTCAGATTTGGTTTGGAGACGCGGAGCCGCTCCAGCTGTTCCTTCATCAAGACTCCCTCTTGAATCTGGCTCAGCCATACGCAGCATTCGAAATTGGAGGGGAGCAAGAAATTGGAAAAGTATTCTGAGAAGATTAACTTGCCGCCGTCGGTCGGGAAGATGTGTAGCCGATTTTGGACCGAATTGGAATTGCGCTCGGTTTCGGACAGATACTTGCAGACCTCACTCGGCATCGGATAGGAAGGCGGGATTTTCGTGAATTCGGGAATGTCCGCGGACGAGAGCGGGATGTGGGTGTGTGCCTGGAAGATCGGGTGTTGGTGATCCAGCTCCGGTACAACACGCTGGATGATCTTCACATATTGCGGCGCGATGTTTTCCGACTCTCCGATTACCCATCCGATGAGGCAGACATGGCTGGAAATCCGCAAGACATTTGCGCGCAGTTCCCGTTCAAACGAAGCGAGCGTCTCCGCATTCGGTTTTCGCGTGTGGTACTTCGTAAGCGGGAAATCCTGAATGACGGTGATGCCGTATTCATCGCAGAGGTCGTAAAACTCCTCCCTCTCGTATCCTATGCCCGCCCACACGCGCAAGCAGTTGAAGTTCGCGATGGCAAGGGACTTGATGATCCGCGCATAGTGAATGCGAGAGATGTGTCCGGGATAGATGTCCAGAGCAACCCAGCTGCCGCCCTTGAGGAAAAGAGGCGTCCCGTTACAGAGGATATTGTGGTGCAAGGTGGATGCCAAGTCCGGCTCCGTGATCTTGCAGACACAGAAACCGAAACGCTTGGAGACGTGGTCGTGACAGGTCTTTTCCGAAATGACGTCTGCCGTCAGTTCGTACAACGGCTGTTCCCCCATGCCCGTAGGCCACCACTCCAACGCGTTCGTGATGTTCAGCTGAACGGAGGTGGACGAGGCTGTCAACGGTACGCGCACTTCGTCCAGAATGGTGCCGCGATGGCAACACCGTACCAGCAGAATATAGGAACGATTCGGTTGAAAGGACTTCGTGTGGACATCTACGGAAAGGGGGAAGCGGGAAGCGTTGGCTGTCCGGGACAACGTGTGGCTCATGGATAGGATCCGGACTTTCGAGAAGAAAAGAATCTGGACCTTGCGGGTGATCCCGATAGTCGGGGATGGGGGGTGAATCTCACCCGTGTATGACGTTTCGGTTCGCCGGGCGCATTCCGGATTCTTGGCGGCGAACTGTTCGGCCGTCTTGAACCGGAGACGAAGCAAATTGCGACCGGAGACCAGCTTTTCACGAATGGGAAACTCCACCATCTCGAACGGATTGCCGATGGAACCGAGCGTCTCGTCGTTGAGCGAAACGACCGCATCGCCCAACACGCCCTCCATCCGCAGAACCACGCTGTCGAACTCGGAAATGTCCGCGCAGGAGAAGCACTTCTCGTATTCCCATTCCGTCTGGCAGACCCATCTGTTCGCTTCAAAGTCTTCAGTCCGGATCGGGGGGCCGATTTCGTTGGCCTTCATCAAGTCGGTATGTACGCACCCTGGCACAAAGCCCAAGAATTTCTTCTTAGCTCCGATTTTTCTGACATCCCACTCACCACAGAGGTCAATCGTCCGCATTCTTTTTCTCCAGCTCCGCTACCATACAGTTCACGTCTTCCGGTAAAAGTAAAATTTTCAGTCCAAATTATGGCATAAATTCAAGGCCAGGTCAACGAGCGTGTTCAAATTTCGGCAAAAATCTGAAAGATAGCGGGAGGGACGCGCTTGCTTGTCCTCCGTAGTCTTGCGCAGGATGGATCGCGTCCGCTGCGTAGCGACGGCGCCCTCGCCGTCGGCTTTCGGGGAAGCGACACTCTTGTCACTTTTCGGTGCCTCGGCAATTTAACCATTTAACTATTTCAAGCGAAGCGATTTAATTTCCGCGCAGGGACGCGCTTGCTTGTCCTCCGTAGCCTTGCGTAGGATGGATCGCGTCCGTTGCGTAGCGATGGCGCCCTCGCCGTCGGCTTTCGGGGGAGCGGCACTCCTGCCGCTTTTCAACGCCTCGTCAATTTCACCATTTCACCATTTCAAAGCGAAGCGATTTCACTTTCTCTCTCTTCGGGGAAGTGACACTCTTGCCGCTTCTCGGGGTGTAGTTGTTTTTCCTCACGCAGAGAAGACTATGCGTGACCACTCGCGCATGGCGTGAGCGGTGGCCTGAAAGCTGACAGCGATAAGCGACTGTGAATGCGGATATTCTTTCTGGAGGTTTTCCACAACGGAGGAATTTTGGGTTGACACTTCTCAGTCGCTACAAAACGTTCTCCGCAGCGGTTGCAGACGCGGAAGAATCTTGTTATACTGCTTGCGTTGTGTCACATGGCGGGAATGTACGGAAGAGTGACGTTTGGGGACGCAAGTATGATTGTTGCCAACACGGAAAACACGGGGAAAATCGTTTTCTCTCCGGCTCTTTCCGCGAGTTCCGTGGTCTTTCCATTGTCCAACAGAGGAATTTTCGATGAAGCAAACAAATGATGTTGATTTCAGACGACTGGTTTTCGGCTGCGTTTGGGTTGGGGCCGTATCGGTCATTGCCTGGTTTGTGGGACGGGGTTTCGTCACATTACCTCTGAAAAATTACGAGACGGTTCCATGTCGTATCGTGAAGTCCGCTGTCAAGATGACCAAGATCAATCGATTCGTGTTTACGGCCAAATACTCATACGAGTGCCGGGGAAGAACGTACATATCCGATTCGCTGAAGCCCGGTGTAAGCGGATATGTGTTTGAAAGCCTCGCGTGCCGCTTGCCGCTCCTTGAGAAGTATGCGCCGGGAACGAAACACGAGTGTCGCGTCAATCCGGAGAACCCTTCCAACGCGTTTCTGGTGGTGGGGAATCCAGTAGAAGGTACTCGCGTCATGTCCGATATCGTCATGCCTGTCATGATCGGTGGACTCCTCGTGCTGTTCTTCTCTATCGGTGTATTCATGATCGCTTTTTCGTTCCCGAAGGTTCGTCGTCTTGGAACGCCACGCATGAAGAATCTGCCTGTCGCAGGTTTTCTTGTCCTTCTCGGCGGCCTGTTCATGACAGTCGGTTCGATGACTTTGGTGCGTCATGTGCGCGTGTGGTCCGAGGCAAAGTCGTTCATACCCGTTTCGGCGAAGGTTCTCTATTCGGGAATGGTTTCGCGTCGGGTAGGCGGTCGGCATCCCCATACGACGTATGGCATTCGCGTCGGGTATGAATATGTCGTAAATGGAAAGAAGTATGAGAATGACCGGTTCTCCGTTAGCGAGCATTCGTCCAGCAATGCTAGGCACTATCGCAATGTGGCGAGCCGTTATCAGAAAGACGATGTGGTAACGGCATACGTTTCGCCGGACGATCCGCGAAAGAGCCTTCTTGAGAAGTCAGGTGGACTTGGCGACTTAGGCAAGATAATTATGATGGGCTTGTTCGGCACGGTTGGTCTGGCGATCATGATCGCCGGACTGTGGATGCTATTCTCACCGTCTCGCGGAACGGATACGGAGACGTCTTCGTTTGGACGCAGGACTTTGAAGCGTTCGTATGGTGATTTGGTGGCAGCCGGATTTTTTGCCGTCATTTGGAATGCTTTTTCCTGGTCGATAGCCCTGATCTTCGCTGGCGAGGAAGAGTTCAAACAGTTGTCGCTGAACTTGATCATTGTCGCGATATTCCCTGTTGTCGGAATTTTCCTTCTCGGTATTTTTCTCTACAAGCTCGTTCGTGAACTACACGCACCGAGCCTTGCGTTGGCGCTCTCATGCGCGGAATGGAAACCGGGGTCATCTGCCGAGATTGATTGGTCGCTGGATCATCCAGAAGAAATCGAGTCGATCGAAATCATTCTGGAAGGGTCGCGAATGGAAGGCTCCGGCAAACGGCGTTACATGACCATCGTTTCTTCGCAAAGCTGTTGCCGTCAGGTTCATCCCATGATTGCCGCGGCGGGCAGTTTCGGCTTTACGGTGCCAGGGACGCAAGTCCCCGCGTGCAAATGGGCATTTGACGTAAGGTTGAAGGTGAAAGACGTTGGACGCGCTTTTGCATTTACCTACCCATTGCCCACCCCGATTCGACCTGCAACCAGCAGCTCGGTTGAAGCAATGGAAACGGAATGAAGAAGCGAATGAGGTTTGATAGGCTTGCGGTTGCGGCGATGGACAGACAAACCACGGAACAGGGAAAAATTAAATCGCTTCGCTTTAAATGGTTAAATTATCGAGCCGCACGGGAAAGGTGTAAACCACGGAATACACGGAATCTGCCGCAGAGAGCGCTTCGCGCGACCTTTGGATGGTTAAGTGATCCAATGGTTAAATCGCCGCTGGCGCGGCTTGAAATCGGTCTGATCCGCCCTGCTTTTCGGTACTTCGTCAATTTAACCATTTCACCATTGAAAGCGCAGCGATTTAACTTTCCCCCCTCTTCGGGGAAGCGACACTCTTGTCGCTTTTGCGGGGCCTGGTTTTTTCCCCGTGCGGAACCAGGATGGGCGCGCTAGCCTGTCCTCCGTAGCCTTGCGTAGGATGGATCGCGACCGCTTTGGCCGTGCGGAACTTGCTTTCGCTACGGGGCGTCTTGGAGATCGGTGGTGCTGTTCTCCAAGCCTCCCCAACTCCCAGTAACGAAAGGAACGTCGATTCTAAATTCCTCTGTTGAATACTTTGAAATGAAACATGGCGCATTGGAATTTTTCAGGCTTTCGCCATTTGGGTGAATCCGTTTTCTGTCGTAACATGTGTGCGGGGGGAATCGAAAAGCCTCTGGTTTCGGCACTTTCTCTGCGTACTCTGCGGCCACAGCGGCTCTGCGTGAGAACCCAAACAAGGAATCTAGGGTGATCGTTGGCATTTTGAACATTTGTGATTTGTGAACGATGAAGTTATAGGCAAGCGTGGTAAGCAATGCGGTCACGACGGGGTGTGCCCCATTCCGCGCATTTTGCGGACTTTGCGTGAGTCAAACTTACTCTCCTTTACATTCCCGCGTGAAGAGTGGGCGGCGGCCTAACTTCGGACGTATAGGCAAGGCACCGCGCTTCATCCAATTGCTTTTTCAAACCATTTGGGTGTTATCCAGATTCATTAAAATGAAAAATTTTAGTAATTTCCCATTGCGAGGCGGCTGGAAAAAGAGTATTATTCATTTCGATGAACAAAAAAGAGATAGGAAGGGCGATTGTCGAGCGGCGCGATACGCTGGACATTACGCAGGCGCGGTTGGCGAAGCTGAGCGGCGTGTCGGTGCATACTCTTTCCAACCTGGAGACGGGCGAGGGGAATGTCACGCTTGATACGCTCTTGAAGGTCGCGGATACGGTAGGCTTCAAGGTGAGGATCGGCGTATGAGGAGCGGAACCGTCTATTACCGCGACATCCCAGCTGGCGTTCTCATCAAGGATGAGGAAGGGTATCTCTTCCGTTACGATCCGATGTACTACGTCGATCCCTCCAAGCCGGACATCTCCGCCACTCTGCCGAAGACACAACGCGAGTATCGGTCGAAGGTGTTGTTTCCGTTCTTCTTCGGGCTGCTCGCGGAAGGTGCGCAGAAGGATCGCCAGTGCCGCGAGCTGCGAATCGACGAAAACGACCATTTCACGCGGTTGCTTGAGACGAGCGCCTACGGCGCGATAGGAGCGGTGTATGTCAAGGCTTGATTTCTCCGTGTCCGATCTCAACCTTCCGGCGACCCGCGACACGATGCGCAGGGCGTCCGTCTCCGGCGTTCAGGACAAGGTTCAGCTCAAGCGCATGCGTGGCAGGTATGTGGTCGTGGAGTCTGGCGGCGACTACATCCTGAAGCCTGTCCCGCGCAACACGTCCGCCGAGCTTGCGGCGGACATTCCTGCGAACGAGGCGATCACGATGGACATTGCGGGGCGGATCTTCGGGATCAAGGTCGCGGAGCACGAGCTTGTGGAGATGAAGGACGGCGAGAAGGCGTATCTCACGCGGCGCTTCGACAGGCGAGACGGCGTACCTATCCAGCAGGAGGATTTTTGCCAACTTGCGGGACATTCCCCGGAGACACACGGCGAAAACTATAAGTACGACGCGAGTTACGAAGAGCTTGCTGAACTCATGCGGCGGTTCTGTCCGGCGGCGGCCGTGGAGAATCCGAAGGTGTTCTTCATCATCCTCTTCAACTACGTCTTCGCGAATGGCGACGCGCACCTCAAGAACTTCTCGCTCTACCGAAGCGAGCAGGGGGACTATGTGCTGACGCCCGCATACGACCTCCTGAACACGTCCGTGCATTTCCCCGGCGAATCGACCGCCACCGGACTCGACTTCTTCGCGGACGGACATTTCACGTCGGCATACGAAACGCTCGGGTTCTACTCCTCTGCCGATTTCATCGAGCTGGGGAGGGGCTTCGGCGTTGCCGAAGACGAAGTGCGCGAACAAATCTCCCTGTTCGCCGAGCGTCGAGCTGCCGTGGAGAAGATGCTTGACGGATCGGCACTATCCGACGAGGCAAAAGCGCGCTATCTATTTCGTTTCCACGACAGGTTGAAGGCAATCGCGCAATAGGCGAAAGGCGATTTTGACATGAAGAAAGCAATAGGTAGGGTGCGAATGATGTTTGCGCGGGGGATTGCAGCATGAAGACCTATAATTGTCCATCGTGCGGCGCGCAGATTGCGCTTCGTGACATCAACGTCAAATCCGATGTGATGCTATGCCGTGCATGCGGCAAGACGGTCTCATGTTCAAGGTATCTTCAGCGCGAGGCAGCCGGCCATGCTCCCGGTGAGCCGCCGACGAGAGTACGGGCCATTCACAACGATGCGACTTTCGACAGGCAAAGGGAAGAGCGCATAGAATGGAAATATGGTCTATGGGGTGTTCTGTTCGGTGCATTATTGATGTGTGCTGGCGGTGTGGTATTATGGACGGATATCGGGTGGTATTGCGGACGAGTCCGTTGCGCGACGAACCCGGAACTAGGGCTTGTCGTTTCACCTTTCATTTTCTTGGCGGGCCTCGCCTTTACGATATTCACCATTTTCGGAAAGTTCTCGCTCAGCATTGCCGATGGCTGGTGCACATACTTTATTGGCGTTGGTAAGATCGGTCGAAGGAGAGAATTCAGGTTGCAACGTGATACTTCGGTGGAGTTTGAGGTGGTCCCGATGAAAGACGGCTCCGAGCAGTTTTGGAAGCAAATCCGCATAAGCAACAATGACGGTGCGGATGTGGTCATTGGGAGTCTGCGGATGGATGTGGCGGAATACCTCTGCAAATGGTTGGTGTATTGGGCGGAGAAAAGATAAAGAAGATTGCGAGATTCTTGTTTGGAACTGACTTCGGCCCGATCACCTTATGGTGGACGGCGTCGGGTGTGCTTTTCGCAGAAATGAGGGCGCATCTGCGTTTTTCACCGTGATCCATGTAGATGCCTGCGATACCGAAACGCGAAGATTCAACCTCACGCAAAGTCCGCCACGTTCGCAAAGGAGGGAATCATCGACGACTTCGCGGACTTTGCGGACTCTGCGTGA
>JAFSTA010000088.1 GCA_017450695.1 Kiritimatiellia bacterium
ATCGCCCACTCGTCCGGTGCCGGAAGTTCCGGCGGAAAGGCGACGGGCAGGAACGGAGCTGCCGCCGCGATCTTCGAGAGCGCGAAAAGCAGCGCGCGTTTCGGCAGGCCCGCGAAACAGGAATACGAGCCTTCCAGACGCTCGACGAAGATTTCCCCGTACCGACTGATCCCGAACGCCCCGGCGCGTGAGAGCGGTTCGCCTGTCCCGACATACCAGTCGATCTCGCGCGGGGAGAACGAACGCATCGTCGCCGTCGCCCGTTCCGCCGCGACCACGCCGCCACCCGTTCCCTTGCAGAGACAGGCCACGCCCGACCACGCGGTGACGGCACGGCCGCTCAGTCGAGCGAGGTACTCACGCGCGAGTGCTGCGGTGTGAGGTTTGCCCAACACGCCACCGTCGTTCTCGACCACCGTGTCGGAGGCGAGGACCACATCGCCGTTCCCGACCCGTCCGCAGGCCGCGCGCGCCTTCCGTCTCGCATTCTCCAGGACCGTTGCGGAGGGCGTGGCGAGCGTGACTTCCTCCGTCTCGACATCCAGCGTCTCGAAAGAAATTCCCAGCTCTTCCAGAATCTGTCGCCGCTGCGGGGAACGGGAGGCGAGAAACAACGTCGCCATGTTTACGCGTCCTCCTCTTTCGGCGACTCCGCCATCTTGTCCACCAGCTTCAGGATCCGGTCCTTCGAGTCCTCCTCGCTCCCCGGAAGGATCGCACCCGCGCTGATGATGAGGTTGACCACATCGGAGACGGGAATGTTCAGCAGCTTGACATCCTTCTTCGGGAAGATGAGATAAAAGCCGGAGGTCGGATTCGGCGTGGTGGGGATGAAGATGTTCAGGAACTCCTCGCGCACGGAAGAATCGAACGAGCGCATTTCGTCCAACACGTTCGCGATCTTCGGAACCGTGTTGGAGGTCACGAAGCCGATCGAATAAACGCCCTTGCGCGGATACTCGACCAATGCCACGGACTGGAAAACCGAGTTGTGGCTGCTGGCGATCCACTCGCACACCTGGCGCATGAACTGGTAGATCGTGCGGATGAACGGAATCGCGGAAAAGATCCGGTCCGAGATACGGAAGAAAAACTTGCCGAGGAAATTCCGCGCGAAGAGGCCGACGAAAAAGAGAATGACCACAACCGCCAGCAACACCAGGATATTCAACAGGTAGCCATTGTAGTACACGCTCAACTGCGGGAAAAGCCGCTTCGGGAACCACGACGTGGTGACGCGTAGCAGGAAATTAAAAATCAAGATGGTCGCCAACACCGGTGTGACGATCAGAACGCCGATGAAAATATGGTGCCCGATACTTCCGAACAATCCCCTCTTCTTTTTCATAGACATCTCCCCCCTTTGTTGTCAAACGAGACTTCACTATACACAGAACCCGTAAAAGAGACAAGCCAAGAATAGCTGTTTGTTAGTAGCCCACCTCATTCCGCGTATTCCGTAGTTACAATTCCTCTGTTCCCTTTCCCGAACAACGGCTTTTTATCTCTCGCAGAGGCGCAGAGACGCGGAGATTTTGTGGGGGGAGAACACTTTTCCGAACGATGTTCGATTCGCCTGTCGGGCAAAGGATCCACCCCTTCCTTGCAGTCCGTCAATACCGCTTTTTCATTTCAAATCCCGCTGTTTTCGGATCCTTCTCTGCGTACTCCGCGCTCTTTGCGGCTCTGCGTGAGCCTTTCAAACGAGGAATCTGAGTTAATGGAAATGTCGGTGAATGATAGAGATGCCCCGTGCGGATTGGGTATGGAATCGGACTTCTCAAACGCGGAAAAAAACGCTATACTGTTTTTCTTTTGGGAGTTGAAAGTATGAATCTTGACGCTTGGAATGATGTGGTCTCTCAGGTGGAGGCAATGAAAAAGACGAATCTGCGCACCCTCTTCAAGGAGGATCCGGCGCGCGCGGGACGCTTTACCGTTGAGGCGGCGGGCTGGATGCTGGACTTTTCGAAAAACCTGATCACGCCGAAACTGATGAGGAAGCTTTTCGCACTCGCGGAAGCGAGCGACCTGAAGGGGTGGATCGACAAGATGTTCTCCGGAGCCAAAATCAACGAGACGGAAAACCGCGCCGTGCTGCACACCGCGCTCCGTTGCCGTCCCGACCGTCCCGTGTATGTCGATGGGACGAATGTGATGCCGGCCGTCCGCGCGACGCTGGAACGCATGGGCGCCTTCGCCGACAAGGTCCGTCGCGGACACTGGCTCGGATTCACCGGTAAGCGCATCAAGAACATCATCAACATCGGTATTGGTGGATCGGACCTCGGCCCCTGCATGGCGACGATAGCGTTGCAGGCATTCTCCAAACGGAACATCAAAGTCTTTTTCGTTTCGAACGTCGATCCGACGCATCTGGCGGAGACCCTGCGTTGCGTCAAGGCGGAGCAGACGCTCTTCATCATCGCCTCCAAAACGTTCACGACACAAGAGACGATGACCAACGCGAAGAGCGCGCGCGACTGGCTGGTGAGCGAGCTGGGAGACGAGAAGGCCGTCGCCCGTCACTTCGTCGCGGTCTCGACCAACGAGGAGAAGGTCAAGGCGTTCGGGATCGACCCCGAAAACATGTTCGGGTTCTGGGATTGGGTCGGCGGGCGCTACTCCCTGCCGTCCGCAGTCGGACTCTCCCTGATGATTTCCATCGGACTGAAGAACTTCCAGAAGATGCTCAAGGGCTACAACAAGATGGACCGCCATTTCCAGACCGCGCAGCTCAACCGCAACATCCCGGTGATCCTCGCCCTGCTCGGCATCCTCTACAACAACGGCTTCGGCGCACAGACTTACGCCGTGCTGCCCTACAGCCAGTATCTGGCGCGCCTGCCCGCGTACCTGCAGCAACTGGACATGGAGAGCAACGGCAAGTCCGTGGATCGTTCCGGCCACCGCGTCAACTGCCAGACCGGACCGATCGTCTGGGGCGAGCCGGGTACGAACGGCCAGCACGCCTTCTACCAGTTGCTCCACCAGGGAACGAAACTGGTTCCCGCCGACTTCATCGGATTCTGCAAGACGCGCAACGCGCTCGGCGACCAGCACGACAAGCTGATGGCGAACTTCTTCGCGCAGACCGAGGCGCTCGCGTTCGGCAAGACGGCTGAGGAAGTCCGCAAGGAGGGAGTTCCGGAAAAGCTCGTGCCGCACAAGACGTTCGAAGGGAACCGTCCAACCAACACGCTGCTGGCCGAGGAGCTGACGCCGGAGACCTTCGGCGCCTTGATAGCCATGTACGAGCACAAGGTCTTCGTGCAGGGAATCATCTGGAACATCTTCTCCTTCGACCAGTGGGGCGTCCAGTTGGGCAAGGTCCTCGCGACGACCGTGCTGTCGGAACTGAAGGAACCTGGCGTGCCGATGCTTCGCCACGACTCCTCCACCAACGCGCTGATCCGCCGTTACCGCGCCACGCTCGGCAGACGGCAGTAGGCGGCGTTTCACAACATCCGATAGCACTCGATAGTATCCGATAGCGCTCGACAGCTTTCGAATTCCGCGCTTGCGCACAAGCGCGAAAAAAAGAAGAGGCGAACAGTATGAAAACCAAATGGAACGGGATGGTGTTGGGCGTGGCGGCGTTGCTTGCGCTCGCGTCGCACGGGGATGTCTTGACCGACGGATTTCGGAATCCGCCTCTCTCCGCGCGTCCGCAGGTGTGGTGGCACTGGATGAACGGGAACGTGACGCGCGAAGGAATCACCGCCGATCTGGAGGCGATGGCGCGCGCGGGAATCGGCGGCGCGTTCATCTTCGACGTCACGGACGGCATTCCCGAAGGCCGCGTCGCGTTCGCCTCCGACGAGTGGATGTCCCTGCTGCGCCATGCAAATGCGGAGGCGCGCCGGCTCGGCGTGGCGATCGGCCTGTCGAATTGCAGCGGGTGGAGTTCGTCCGGCGGCCCGTGGGTCAAGCCGGAGGATTCCATGAAATCGTTGGTCTGGACGGAGACACGCGTCGCGGGCGGAACGCGTTTCGAGGGACGCCTCCCCGCACCGCCGAATCCGCACGGGTTCTATCGTGACCTGGCGGTGCTGGCGGTACCGCGTCCGGCGGCGGAGATGATTGATCCGAGAGACTTCGGGATGGACGTAAAGGCCACCTTTGCCTCCAAGCCAGGAGACAAGCGCGTGGATGCGATGCGGGAGGGACGCGACATTCCCGGCGGCTGCAACCTGCGCCGTCCCGTCAAGGGCGGTAAGGAGAACATCGCGACGTTCACCTTCGCCCGCCCGTTCCCGCTGGCAGGATTGCGCTGCTCGCTGGAATCGCCCATCCGCCACGAAAAAATCTTCGCGACGCTGGAGGTATCGGAGGACGGAACGAACTTCAAAAGCGCGGGACGGCAACGGATCCACCTTTCCATCTTCGGCGACAAGGATGACAAGGACGTGTTCCTCCCCTGCCCTCTGGCGAACGCGCGTGCCGTGCGCGTAACCTTCGAGTTCCCGAAGAAGGACGTGTGGCACAAACTGTGGAACCTGCGCCCGACGGCGGCGGGCGGCATTCCGGATTTCAAGGCAAAGACCTTCGGACTCCGCAGCGACCTTGCGGACATCCCCTACAAGACGCGCCCAGACCAGATCGTGCGCCGCAACGGGATCATCGACCTGACCAAGATGACAGGACCGGACGGCTCGCTGACATGGGATGCGCCCGCCGGGGATTGGATCGTGTTCCGCTTCGGATACGCGGCGAACGGTGCGCATCCGCGCCCCGCGACGAGAGCGGGCGACGGACTGGAGTGCGACAAACTTTCCGTCCGCGCCGTCGAGCGTTTCTTCGACGGCTATGTCGGGCGCGCGGTGCAATTGTTCGGTCTGCGCAAACCGTTTCCCGAAAGCGGGTTCAACAACGTGCTGGTCGATAGTTATGAGGTGGGGTGCCAGAACTGGACCGACGGTTTCGAGCGGATTTTCCAAAAGAGGAAGGGGTACGACATCATCCCGTACCTGCCGATTTTCGCGGGACGTATCGTGGGTGGGCAGGATGAGACGGAACGTGTGCTGGAGGACTTCCGGCGCGTGGTCTCCGATTTGTTCGTCGCGTGTTACGGCGCGACGTTCGCGCGTCTGTGCCACGAACGCGGACTCTACTTCTCGCTGGAGGGATACGGGAACGCGCCATGCGACGATTTGAAATACGCGCGCCAGAGCGACTTCACGATGGGCGAGTTCTGGGCTGGAAGCGAAAAGGAACCGCTCAAGCTGGGCAACTGCAAGTTCGGCGCAAGCGTGGCGCATGTCTGGGGAGGCGGGCGCATCGTGTCGGCGGAGTCCTTCACCAGCGGGGCGGAGACGCGCTGGCTGAAAGACCCGTTCGCGCTGAAGGCGCAGGGAGACCGCGTGTGGTGCGCCGGCATCAACCAGATCGTCTATCATTCCTACCCGCACCAGCCGTGGTTGAACCCGGCGGTCTATCCCGGCATGACGATGGGCGGGCACGGAACCCAGTACGGCCGTACGCTCACTTGGTGGGAGCAGAGCGGCGCCTGGCACCGGTATCAGGCGCGATGCCAGTTCCTTCTGCAGCAGGGCGTGATTTCGGGCGACGTCCTGATCTACAACGGCGACGAGGCGCCGAACAGCGGATACGACGTGGACCGCTGGCACGGGTACGCGAACATCACGCCCGCACCCGAAGCCTACCAGTGGGATGTCTGCGGGGCGGATGCCGTACGGGAGATGCGCGTGGAAAACGCGATGATCGTGACACCGAGCGGTGCGCGGTACGCGCTGCTGTTCCTGCCGAACAGCGTCAAGCGGCTTTCGCACGAGGCGTTGACGGATTTGGAGCGACTGGCGAAAGCCGGCGCGAAAATCGCGGCGGAGGGTGAGGCGCCGCGACTGTTGGGCAAAGGACACGGAATGGAAGCCGACATCCGAGACGGAACACGAATGGAAGCGCTGTGGAAAAAGATCATGCGCGCGGACTGCGCGAAAGCGTTGGCGGCAGCTGGCGTGAAACCGAACTTCCTCTGCCTCACGCCCGGATATGCGGAGACGACCAGCTGGATTCATCGCGTAACGGAGGATGGAAGCGACCTTTACTTCGTCGCGGTTCCGAACGCGACGAACGTGACAATCGAGGCCTCCTTCCGCGTAACGGGCCGCGTGGCGGAACTGTGGAATCCGGAGACGGGCGAGCGGACGCAATGCCGCGAGAGCCGCGAAGCGGACGGACGGACAATCGTGCCGCTTTCGTTCACACCATCCGGCTCGGCGTTCGTCCTCTTCCGTCCGTCGCCCACGCCCGGCGTGGCGCCCGCGCGGCAGTGGCGTGAAACCGTTGCGAAAACGGTTGAAGGTCCGTGGGAAGTCGCCTTCGCAAACGGACGAGGCGCCCCCGAACGGACAACGTTCGACCGGCTCGTGTCGTGGACGGAGCATGAAGAACGGGATGTGCGCTACTATTCTGGTTCGGCAATCTACACAAAGACCGTGGAGGTGCCGAAAGCGGATCGAGTGGTGCTCGATCTCGGTGAGGTGAAGAACCTCGTGGATGTCACGGTGAACGGTGTGACCTACCCAACGCTCTGGAAACCGCCGTTTCGTGTCGATGTGACGGACGCCGTGAATGGGCGTGACAAGGCGGAACTGAAACTAAAGGTGACGAACCTCTGGCCGAACCGGTTGATCGGCGACGAGGAGCTGCCGCCGCACGCCCCCTATCTGGAGACGGGGCGTATCGAGGCGATACCCGAATGGGTGTGGCAGGGCAAACCCAGCCCCACGGGACGCAAAGCCTTCGCCACCTGGCGACACTGGCGCAAGGGCGAAAAACTCTTGCCGTCCGGTCTGCTCGGCCCCGTGCGACTGGTCGGCGAAAACGGAATCTAACCGTTTCTTTTCTTGCGTGTTCAGCATTGCGGTCGTGACGGGGCACGACCCTCCCATTTTCTGCGCAACGAAAAACGTACACATCACCTGTCGCGTACCCCTCGCTCAGCTGGCGCGAAGTGCCCCGCTTCCCTGTTTTGGTTCACGCGGAGACACGGAGGGAGGGACGCGCCCCGTCGCGTCCGCTTGCGTAGCGACGGCGCCCTCGCCGTCGAAATCGGAAAAGCGTTTCGGTCGCGGCAAGCGCGCCCCTCCCGTTCTACGTGAGGAAAAAGACACGCGACACACGAGACACCGCTTCTCAGCCTCTCAGCTTCTCAGCTTCTCAGCTGGCGGCGGCGACAGCCGCCGCCCCCGCCTACTCATCCGCCTTGGCTTTCCAGACGGCATCTCCCTCCACACCGGCGGTGCTGAAATCGAAGGGCTGGAAGCCGATCTTGGAGGCGGGAGAGTCGGAGCGCAGGCGGAAGTCGCGCTTTTCGGGATTGACGAAGAGCGGGTCGGCGCACAGCCCGTCCTTGTCGTTCCCCTTCTCCTGCCACTGCGCGAAGGTCTTGCCGTTGAAGTCGAACTTGCCGTCCGCCTTCCACCAGAGGTTCGACACCCAGTCGATCTTCGCCGTCTCTTTCATCGTACCGAGATACCGCTGGAAGGTCGGTCCGTCCGTCCAGTAGATGATGTTGCGCTCCACCGTGACGGAACGATGCGGTTCGGCACGGGTCACGGCGACCTGTCCCGCCCGGCTGCAGCAGAGGATATTGTTCCGCAAAATGTTGTTGCGTCCGTAGTGCTGGTGGAACGAGGCGTCCTTCGTGTCGTACACCAGATTGTTCTCCAGCAGGATTCCCTCCGATCCTTCGTCCGGATAGAGTCCCCAGCCACCGTACGAGAAGGAATCGACGTCGTAGATCACGTTCCCGACGAGGCGCGTGCCGAATGAGGTGCCGAGCGTGTAGATGCCGCCCATGTCGGCCAGCGCGGCCTGCCCGATCTGATGGATGCGGTTGTAGGAGATCTCGTTGCGTTGCGCCGCGCTGCCGCCGTATCCCCATGTCCAGCCGACCGACACGCCGGTGTAGAACAGGTCGCTGATCTCGTTGTGCGTCACCACGTTGTCTGAAGCGGCCTGGATGAACACGCCAATGCCCGCCGCGTGAAAGCGTCCGCCATGCCGGATGATACAGTTGCGTACCGTGTTGAACGCAGTGGAGAAGGGCGTGTAGTCGCGGCATTCCACCGCGCCCTTCGGGTTACCTCCGCGCGGGCTCGCATTGCCGATACGTACACCGCCCGCGCCGAGATCGGTCAACAGGCAATGCGTGACGGCGTTGCTCATGCAACCGTCGCGGAACCAGATCGCGTACTCGCCCGTGTTGCGTACTTCACACCCCTCGAAACGCACCTGCCGCGCGCCGTCCGCCAGAATCGCCGCCGAATATCCCGACGCGGCCTGACCGCCGGGGAAGTTCGTCGGCTTCCCCATCTCGTTCCGGTTCGGCGAATCGCTGTGGGCGAACGCCACGTTGCGGAAGGTGACGTTCTGCACGAACTCCCCCTTCTCCGGATTGCCGCGTAGCGTCAGCAGGTTGACGAGCTTCGCCGTCGGCGCGGTCACGACCGCCTCCTCCTGCCAAAACGCGAACGAGAAAGACTTCGCCATCCGCTCTCCGCGACGCGGGCGGTAAAGCACTTTTCCCGCCTTCGCGTCGTACAGCCACTCGCCCGGCGCGTCGAAACCCGCGCGCACGTTCTCCAGGTAGAACAGGCACTTCGGCTCCCAATGGTTGTGCGGCGGCATCACGCGTCCGACCGACTCAATCTTGCCTGTCTTCGGGTCGTACCCGGTAATCGGACGCCGCGTAGAGACCCATTTGTGGTGTACGATAATCTGTGCGTAGGGAAGGTCGTCGGACTCGATCCGCAACCCGGACGGCAGCTCGCCTGGTTCGCCCAGCACAAGGTTCCGCTCCGTCACCTCCCTCGACACGGCGTTCGTCTCGAAAAGACGCTGCGCCTCCGCGACGTGGAAGAACCCGGTGTCGGGCAGACGGGCGCGAACCGCACGCTTGCCGTTGACGAAAAGCGACTCGAAGTAAACCGGCTTCCCGTCCGCACCGACCGGAATGTCCGCCTCCCAGATCTCATCGGAAACGCGCCGCCAGCCCCGGATGCGCGTACCGCCAGAGAAAACCGCGCCGCGCCCCTTGCCGATGAACCGCACATTCGAATCAGCGGGTTCCAGTTCCAGCGTCTCGCGAATCGGATATTCGCCCTCCTCCAGATAAACCGTCACGGACGCACCCTCCCGCGGCCGCGCCGTGCGGATCGACTGCCGTAACGCCGCCACATCGAGGAACGCCCCTTCGGCGGGCGGCGCGATCACTACTTCCGCCAGACCCGGCAAATGCGATGCCCGCGTCCGTTTCTTTCCCCACAAGCCTCTCTCCGCAATGTCCGCACACGCGAGCCCGGCCACTAGCAACAAACACCCGACTGTAACCATCCCCTTCATACCGTTCTCCTTTACGTCTTTCCATTATACCCAATATCCCCGAAAAGACAATAGCATAAGCCATCCGCATCTTCAGAATGGTAAGTTTCCGTTTGCCTCACACGGTGGGGTCACGCCCCGTCGCGACCGCAATACTGGACACGCTTACCCGGCCATGATAGGCAAGGCTAGAGGTTCTAGAGCTTCTAGCCTTTCTAGATGGTGCGCGGCGGACTAACCACCTAACCTTGAACCGATAGGCTACGGGCGGCGGCCGGGGATTATCAGGGGTTTGATTCCCTTTTCCGCAAGGCGCTTGTTTGTCTCTTCCGCGTACGCGATCGCCTCGTCCGGATTCTCCTTGCGGAGTCGCAGGTACTCGCGTTGCTCGGCGAGCCATTCCTGGTGTGCCTTCTGGAGCTGTTGGTGATACTGCCTGACAAACTCCTGCGCGGTTCCGCCTTCCTCCATGAACTTGCGCATCTCCTCCTTCGCGTATGCGACGTTCTCTTTCAGCTCGGAGGTCGCCTCGTCGTCCCCTTCATGGATCTCGATCACGCTGTTCAGCGTCTCCAGAACCTTTTCGTCCGGCGGTAACCGGGGAATGGGAGGCGGCATATCGCCAAGCCGCTTGGAGACGATCCAGCTAAGTACCTGTTCGGTTGCGTTGGTGAATATCGGTTTCCGTCTCGGCTGTGGCGGCTTCGCCTGCACCGTCTCGACCGGCGGTACACCAACAGCGTGCCTAGGTTTCGGCGCAACGACGGGGTTTGGAGCCGTCGTCACGGGAGTGGCTTCCTGCGGTTTGGGGGACGGTACGCGAACCGCTTGGGGCACCTTCGGAATCTCGTTCGTTTGCACCGGCGCGGCTGGAACGGAGACGGGCGGTCGAGCCGGCTTCTTTTTCCCGTCCTCCCGCGCACCGTTCGGACGGAACACGAAGAACAGGATGACGGCCGAGAGAACCGCCAGCCCGAACAAGAGCGGAACAGACGGAAGCCGGTTTTTCGTGGCGACAGCCTGCCCTGACGCCTCGCGCACCTGCAGAGGCGTCAGCCCCCGTTCGCGCAAAATCCGCAAGGCGTCGGAACGGGAAGACGCATCAAGCCGTCCACTGACCCGCTGCCCGACCGCCGTTTTCGCATCATATTCGAATTTCATGCTCAAAACCTCGGGAGTAATTTCGTGAAAGCCTCGGAACGCACGGAGCTTACGGAACGATCATGCGTCAGGAATCCGGGACAATTGTGCCGCCACCGTGTTTTCCCGGAACCGTCCTATTTCGCGGGCGCAGGGGTAGCCGCCTTTGCCTTGACCTCGTTCCAAATCGCTTTCTGGAAATCATTGGTCGGAGAGGGTGCCCACCCTTCCTGACATGCCTTGCGGTAGGTCGTCATGCGGGCAACCGCCAACCCGGAGGTTCGCGCCCCCTGCATCATCTTGTTGAGCGCCTCCGGGCTGACGATCTCGGTGGAAAGGTTGTCCAGATCGGCGAGGGAGAAAACCGGCTTCATCAGGCATTTGGGGCTGGCCGAGTGCGCGGCACCCAGCACGTAGGCGAAAGCCCGCCACAGTTCGCGTCGCGCCCGCTGCTGCAGTTTCGTCGCATCGGGATTGTCGCTCGCAAGGGGCGCGACATTTACAATCGCCCAGCGCGATTCGGGGGCAAGCAGAAGAGACGGCAACTCCGGCTTGTCCACCAGCAGGATTATCGCACCGATATCCTTGTCGGCAAGCGCATCCGTGCAGGCTTTCATCACACATCCTTCCACCTGGACGCTGTCGGTTTTCACCTTCAACTGAAGGATACGCCCGAGTTTCGGGCCCGCTTCCTGCAGAAAACCCGGTGGCAACTTTTGTTGCGCGTCACGGAACAGGAACCCACTCCCCTTGGCGGGGATCGGAAGAAGACCGCCCGTACGCGACAAGAAATTCGTCGGGTTGACGCGCTTGCGAACCACCTTGTCTTTCGCAACGGGCGTCGGA
>JAFSTA010000008.1 GCA_017450695.1 Kiritimatiellia bacterium
ACTACCACAGCGCAAAAGGTGTCCACTTCCTCTCCTACAGCGACTTCCACAAGCTCGGCGATCTGATCCGGGAAGATTTCGCGCAGTTCAAGGAATGCCTGCGAGAACTGGTCTCCGTCCACGAGGGAGAGAAAGCCTCGTTTCTGCGGATGCCGAAATTCCACGGGCATCACGAGGTGGAATTGTTCGGCGTACGGCGCGGCACGGCGGCGCTACGGCTCATTCCGTTGCTGGAGCGGCTGATGGAAGGGCTTACCCTGCGTTTCTTCGGAGAACAAGAGACGGCGCAACATTTCCAAGTGATCGACGCCATGTTCAAGTCCCTGCTCGAACGCCCGACACTTGCCGACGACACATCCACCGACTTCTGCGAAACGCTTTACATGCACCTGACGGGCGAAATCTACTACACGCACAACGACCTCGGGTCGCTCGCTTTCGACGACCGCCGCACGGCGCTTCCGGGCGCGACGTTTATCGGGGGACGCCCCGACTACCATCCGGGTGTTGACGAGCGCTCGCGCGTCCTCTTCCTGAATGTGGAACAACAGCTCAGCCAGGACGAGATCATCGAATACGCGAATGTCTATGAGATCCGTTCGGAGAACGAGGACGACGCGGAAGACAGCGAGGAGACGGGGCTGGGAGACGGCGCGACACGGGAAATCGTCTATAAGACCAACCGCCGCGCCCTGCCGCACAGCCTGATCGAAAAACGGCTGGCGCAGAAACGCGCGCGCTACGGCAGTTACGTGCTGGCGCGCGTCCAGGCATTCCAGGAACTCGGCGTGAATTTCTGCAACTACAAGTTGCTGCTTCTGCACGAGGCGCAGAACGACCGTGACATGAACTACTATATCCGCGACCGGTGTCCGGGCGAGCCGCTGTGGGACATTCCCGCGCGCATCTATCGGCGTGTGGATGACCCGAACGCAAAAGGCGGAGAGGATCCGCGCGTGGCGCTGGCCGTGGGGTCGCTGCTGGGAGACGCCGCCGCGCAAAACCTCGCGGTCAAGAAATACCTGCCGCAGGAAGGATGCCGGTTCGGCGTCGGCAAGGAAATCTTTGAGCTGGGATACAACATCACCTGCAAGCGCGAGATGCCGATGCGCGTCGCGATCTGTTCGGTGCGAGGCAACCTCGGCTGGCCGGATCTCTCCTGCACGGATGCGAATTTCCAGAAGCTGATCGACTTCTACTTCTCGTGCTACGCCGACACCTTGTACGAGTTCTGGCTGCAGCACCGCGCCGCCGTCACGCTCTCCGATCTGGAAGACCAGTTCTTCGACGGGTTCGAGTTCAAGACGCGCGCGATGCACTGGTGCTATTCGTCGCGGAGAGAGCAGTTCGACCAGTTCAACCCGCACCTGCCGGCCGCCTACGGTTTCCAGAAAAAGTGGAGCTTCGCGCTGTGGGCGCTGGATCTGCAGTTGCGCAGGATCGACGAGTTGCGTACCTTCTTCCACCAGAAACTTGCCGCCGTACGGAAAGGGCGCCGGGCGCATACGGATTCGGGGGGAGAAAAATGATTCGCCACTTCCTCTCGTACCTCGTGGTCCGTCTGCTGATCGCGTTGTACAGTCTCATCCCCGCGCGGAAAGCCTATTCGCTCGGCGCGGGGGTGGGTGAATTCCTGTATCCGCTCTTCCGCAGCCGAAGAAAACTCTCGACGGACAACATCTTGAAGGCGAAAATCACCGATGATCCGAAACGGGCGGATGAAATCGGCAGGAAGGCGTTCGGGCATCTGGCGGGCCACATCTGCGAGGCGTTGAAGATCGGGGAGGTCGTTACCCCCGAAAACTGGCGGAACCACTGCACGATCGAAGCGCCCCCGTCCTTTCTGGAAACGATGGAAGGGAGGAAGGACGAACCCGTGCTGATCATTACCGGCCACCACGGAACCTGGGAGGCCGCCGTGCCGGTCTTCTCCAGCTTCCGTCCGCTCTTCGCCGTCGCCCGCAAGATGAACAACCCGCTCGTCCAGCGTTTTCTGAAGAAGAAGCATTTTCGCGGCGACGTGACAATCATCGACAAGGATCACGGGTTTACCTCGCACGTCTTGCACGAATGGAAGAAGAAGGCGGGTGCGATGACGCTGATCATGGATCAGCACGCCGGGAAGAAGCAGGGTATCATGGTGGATTTTCTGGGGCGTCCCGCCAGTACCCACACCTCGCCCGCGCGCATCCACCTCGCGACGCGCGCGCCGTTGCTGGTCGGTTCTTTCATCCGCGTCGGGACGTTCCAATACAAGATCATCGTCGCGGGCGATCCAATCCGTTACGAGCCGACGGGCGACCATGCGGCGGACACGATGGCGATCATGACGGAAATCAATAGACGCCTGGGGAAAGTGATCCGGCTCTATCCGGAACAGTACCTGTGGGCGCACAAGAGGTGGAGATAGAATGCGTATCTTGAAGCAGGTTTCTCGAAATGATCTCGTGAAGTGGACTGTCGTCGCGCTGCTCTCCTTCTTTTCCTGTTTCCTCTTCCGGCAGATGTTCGATCACGTGCTGATCATGTTCGCCGATCCGCGCGAGGATATGTCGCACGGGTATGTCATCCCGCTCGTCTCCCTCTTTATCGTCTGGAAGCAGCGCGACAAGTGGGCGAACGCGAAGGGGGACGCCTCGTGGCTGGGACTGGTCTGCGCCGTCTTCTTCTTGGCTTTGGCGTTTCTCGGATATCGCGGGGGGCAGACGCGCATCGCGCTCGTCGCGTTCATCGGTCTGGTCTGGTCCGTCCCCTTCGCCCTGTGGGGAAAAGGGGCGGCCCGGTTCCTCCTCTTCCCGGCCGCGTACCTGCTGTTCACCGTTCCCGTCTCCTCTTTTATCGACTTCTTCACCATCCACCTCCGCATCTTCTCCTCCTTCATCGCGACGGGCATCCTGAACGGGATCGGCATCGAGGTTCAGCAGTCCGGAACCGCCCTCGTCTGCACGACGGCCGGTTCGCAGTTCAACGTGGATGTGGCCGAACCGTGCAGCGGAATCCGCTCGCTTTTCGCGCTCATGGCGCTGACGGCGGCTTGGGCGTATTTCTTCCAGCGGACGTTCTGGAAAAAGTGGATTCTCTTCCTCTGCTCCATCCCCGTGGCGATTCTCGGGAACATGGCGCGAATCATATCCATCTGCGTCGTGGCCGTCCTGTGCGGGGAAAAGACCGCGCTGGGATACTACCACAACCTCGCGGGATACCCGATCTTTCTCTTCGGGCTTCTGCTGATCATGCTGATTAGCGACAGGCTCAACAAGATCGGCAAGGCGGAAGCACCATCGGCGGCGGAAGGCGAAGCAGGCCCAAACCAAGCAGCCGACATACCCGTATCCGATGACCGCTTGACGGTGCGGACGGTCTGCGTGGCGGTCGTCCTGACTGTGTTGGGCGGCGCGGCCTGTTACCTCCAGCAAACGCTACGGGATCCCGTTTTCAACGAGGCGACGTTCATCCACACCCCGTTGCCGTCCCGGATCGGGGAGTATGCGGGCACGACGCCCTGGTTCTGCCAGAATGAAACGTGCCTCGCCTCGTTCGGCGAGGACAAACTCGTTTCCGCCGGTGGCGCGAAACTGGAAGACGGCAGCTGGAAATGTCCGGCGTGCGGGAAAAAACTCCACCACATCTCGCTGGGCGAGAAGACGGAACTTCCGGATGACACGCAGCTCTTCAAACGGAACTACCACTCGCCCGACGGCGTCAGTTACAGCGTCAGCGTCGTGATTTCGGGACGAAGCAGGGGCAGTATCCACCGGGCGGAATTCTGCCTCCCCTCGCAGGGATACACCATGGAACAGGCCGGCACGATTCCCCTGGAATTCGGTGGCCGGACCATCCATGCGCGTTGCATCCACGCCGTCAAGAGCGGTTCCACGCCATTCACCCTTCTCTACTGGTTTGAGAGTGAAAACCGCATCTGTTCCTCCCACACCCGGCGCATCCTGATGGACGTGTGGGACCGGTCCGTCTATAACCGGATCAACCGCTGGGCGATGTTCGCCTTCACGATTTCACCTCCGTTGGATACACCCGAATCGCGCAGGAGACTCGGCGAATTCCTGCAAGAGTTCTATCCGGAGGTCGTCCATAAAAACAAGCCTGTCGCCCACGCTTCGCACGGAAATGTACAGGAGGATAACTTTGTCTCACGCAAAGCCGCAGAGTCGCAGGGAAGGGAGGGACGCGCCCCGTCGCGTCCGTGCGGCTTGACACGCGTATCCGGCCAAGCAATAGACAAGAGTGGATGGCTGTCTCCAGCCGTCGAACTGACGGCGCATGGGGACACGCGCCCTCCTTGGAACTGTCCGGGGCAACCATCCGTCCCCGTCCCGTTTGTCCCGGCTCTCCCTGCTTCTCAGCTTCTCAGCCTTTCAGTTTTTCAGCTGGCGCGAAGCGCCCAACTTATAGACAAAGGATCCCATGTCACTCCAATGGTTCAGCAATGACTTTTTCCTTTCTGTCCAGCAGCTGGTAAATCACGTGGTTACGAGTGGATACCGGTATCTGCTCGCGTTTGTCCTTTCGCTCGTGATCTCCCTCGGACTGACCCCCGTCTTCCGCAAGATGGCGATTCGCCTCGGCATGATGGACACGCCGGATTCGCGCCGCATCAACCTGACGCCGATCCCGCGAGGCGGCGGGCTTTCGATCATCATCTCGTTCTTTGCCGTCCTTTGGCTGCTGGTCTGGATGCAGGGAAAGCAACTCGATTTCCTATTGACAACCGAAAAGCTGGGGGCGTTGTCGCTCGCCTCGCTCCTGTTGGCAACTGTCGGGTTCATCGACGACTATCGCGGAATCCCCCCGCTCGTCAAACTCATCGGGCAGATCGCGGTCGCATCCCTGCTTTTCGTGTTCGGATTCCGCATCGAAGGTATCGTCGTCGCTTTTCCGACTTGGCTGGACTACCTCGTGACCGTCTTCTGGATCGTCGGCGCGATCAACGCCTTTAATTTGATTGACGGTCTGGACGGTCTGGCGACGGGGCTCGCGTTGATCGCCGCCATCGGCTTGGCGGGATCCGTCTTCTTCACCGGGAACAGCAGCTCGACGCTACCCTATATCGTTTTCGCGGGAGCCTGCCTGGGATTCCTCCGGTACAATTTCCATCCCGCCTCCGTCTTTCTGGGGGACACGGGAAGCATGTTCCTCGGCATGATTATCGCCACGATGCCGTTGCTGACCGGATCGCGGAAAGAGCTGATGACTTCCCTCGGAATGCCGTTGCTGGTGATGGGGGTTCCGATTTTCGACACCTTCCTGGCGATCTGGAGGAGAACGGTGCGCCATTTCCTCCCCCAGCGGATCCTCGACCAGGTGCGCGGGGACGCAGGCAAGGACGGTGTGATGCAGCCGGACAAGGATCACCTCCACCACCGGCTTCTCCGCCGGCTGATGAACAACCAGCGGAAGGTCGCGATTACGCTCTATCTGCTGGCGGTACTCTTCACCTTCCTGGGGCTAGGAGGCGTGTTGATGAAAAACCGCGCCCCCGGACTTTTCTTCCTCGCTTTCGTGACGGCCACGATCGTCGTCATCCGAAACTTCGAGTGTATCGAACTCTTCGACACCGGGAAACTTCTCTCGGCGGGGAGAATGAAAAGAAGCCGCTTCTTGGAAATCCCGCTCGCGATCTGCATCGACCTGATCCTGCTCTGCCTGTGCTGGTTTCTCGCCTGGTTTATCACGATTGACGAGCCGATCTCCCGGGAGACCATCTTGCATATCCTCCCGATTTTCGTCGCGCCCTCCTTCATTAGCCTATCCACCTCGAAAATCTACCGGCGGATCTGGTCGCGTGCGCAAATCCGCGACTACATCGTACTGGCGACCTCCATCATCCTGGGGGCGATCGTCAGTCTGGGCATCATCTGGCTCTGGCAGGGAGACCGCCACCATTTGATCCGGTTCACGTTCCTCTTCGCCTGCACCTCCATCCTCTCGCTCTGTTTTATCCGCTCGCTCAAAGAATGCGCGGTCTCCTTCATGCAAATCTTCAGCCGGAACGTCCTTTCGGACCAGGCGACCACGAAACGCATCCTCGTCTATGGCGGCGGCCTTCGGTTGCGCGGTTTCCTGCGCGAACTCTACAGCCGCAAAGAGGCGGTCATCGACAACCACCGCATGATTCTGGGGATTCTCGACGACGATCCGCAGTTGCGCGGACGATTGATCGCCGGATATCAGGTTCTGGGAACGGGAGAGGACATGGAGGCGATTATCGATGCGGAGAAGGTCGATGAAGTGGTCGTCACCTGTGTCATGCCCGTCGAAAAGCAGCAAGACCTCTCCCGGCGCCTCCATGCCAAAAACGTGAAGGCAACCCACTGGATCTGCGACGAAGTGCCGCTGTGAGGATGGGACATGACCGCATCGTTCCCGATGCGGCACAAAACCAATAGTTCTGCGGTCAGGACGCGGCGGGGTGCGTCCCCTGCGCTCACCGTCTAGAGAGACTAGAAGTTCTAGAAGCGCTAGAACCGCTAGCCTACCAGCACCTGCCACCCGCCAACACCTACCACCTATTAGCTACCAGCTAAAAACGAATTCCGTTGAATTTGGGCTTGACCTATTCCGAAAAATCGGGGATACTGGAGTTTTCACAAGAGATTGAACATCAAATCGGTTCGGTTCGTCCGATAGGGGAGAGTGCGCGAAATGTTCGCTAAATGGCTTTCATTCTTATCCAGCGATATCGGTATTGACCTCGGTACCGCGAATACGCTGGTTTATGTCAAAGACCGCGGGATCGTCATCCGCGAGCCTTCCGTCGTTGCCATTCAAGAAGGAACGAAGCGAATTCTGGCAGTTGGCGAGGCTGCGAAACTGATGCTCGGGCGTACCCCCGGCAATATCGTCGCGATCCGTCCGATGAAATCCGGCGTCATTGCGGACTTCGACATTACTGAGGCGATGATCCGCTACTTCATCCGCAAGGTCCACTCCACGCGCTTGATGAGTCCCCGCGTACTCGTTGCCGTGCCGAGCGACATCACGGAGGTGGAGAAGCGCGCGGTGCAGGAGGCGGCGCGCCATGCCGGGGCGCGCGAGGTGTTCTTGATCGAGGAGCCGATGGCGGCGGCGATCGGCGTGGGGTTGCCGGTGCAGGATCCGGCGGCCAGTATGATTGTGGATATCGGCGGCGGCACGTGCGAGGTTGCGGTGATTTCGCTGTCCGGTATCGTGTACGCGCGCAGTGTGCGGGTCGGCGGGGATTCGATGGACTCGTGCATCGTGAGCTACATGAGAAGGGTGTACAATTTGATGATCGGTGAGCGAACCGCGGAAGAGATCAAAATCGCCATTGGTTCAGCTTACCCTATGGGCGAGGAAAAAACTATGGAAGTCAAGGGGCGCGATTTGGTGGCCGGACTTCCGAAGACCCTGACCGTTACCTCGGAGGAAATCCGGGATGCGTTGCAGGAACCGGTTTCGTCCATCGTGGACGCCGTGCGGATCACACTGGAGAAGTGCCCGCCGGAGTTGTCCGCGGATTTGGTGGACCGGGGGCTGGTGCTGGCCGGCGGCGGCTCGATGCTGCGCGGGCTGGACAAGCTGATCGCCTCGCAAACGGGTTTGCCCGTCACGCTAGCCGAAGACCCGCTCAGCGCGGTCGCGGAAGGGACGGGAGTTGTGCTGAACGAGTTGAATCTTCTGGCCAAGTCGAAGCTCGGCCACTAACGCGATCGGTTTCTTTCCCGCGGCTCCCCTCCCCCGGTCGGAGGAGATGAGTTACGAAGCGGACGAAAGTATGGATATGGATGGGTGTGCTGTCGCTGCTGGCGATTTTGCTGTGGCGACCGGCCGTCCGTGCGTTGTCGCATGAGACCCTGTACCCATTCGACAACTTGAAGCTCTGGTTTAACCGCGTGGTCGCCACGCGTATCCAGGCCATGTTCCACCGTGCCGAGTATGTTTCCCGAATTCGTCTCCTGGAGCGGAATCTCGCCGCCCTGCAGTTGGAGGTCTCGTCGTCTCGCGAGTTGGAGGCGGAGAATGACCGTCTCCGGAAGCTTCTGGACTTTCCCCCTCCCCCCCGCACCCGCTGGCAGGCCGCGCCGGTGTTGTCGCACGGGGGCGCGGCCGGAGTCTGGCAAAGCATTCGGGTCGGGAAAGGTTCGCTCCACGGTGTGAAACGGGGCGATCCCGTGGTGCTGCCAGACTGCGTGGTGGGGCGCGTCGCCGAAGTTTCCGCGCACACGTGCGACGTCATGCTCCTGACCGATCCGAATTCGCGGATCGCGGCGGAGCTGGAGTTGCACGGCGAGGATGTGGGGACCGCGCGAGGAATCCTCTACGGCGGGGGCACGCGTTCGGGAACGGATGACCTCTCGCTGAAGCTGCTCTACGTCGTCGAGCCGCTACGCCTCCGCTATCTGGAAATGGAGTTCGTCCCGCCGCCGCGCACGCGGGTGGTCACGTCCGGACTGGGACATGTCTTCCCGAAGGGGCTGACGCTCGGCTGGCTGGTGGACAGCCAAATCGACAGCACGGGACTTTCCCGCGAAGGAGAGGTCGTACCGGCGGTGGATTTCGCCAGCCTGACGGAGGTGTTCCTCCTGCAATCTCAGGAAACCGGGAACGGAACGGCGGCCGCACGTACAAAGGAGGGTCCGTGAACAACCGGAACGGCTTGCAGATTCTTTCCGCCGTCATCTGCCTTCTGCTGGCGGCCTTCCTCCAGGTGACGATCCCGGTCACGGAATCGTGGCAGGTGAAATTCTTCTTCCTCACCGCCGTCGCGATCCGGATGCAAATGACGCGCCCCGTAGATGAGGCGCTCGTCTGCACGGTCTGGGCGGGGATGTTGACGGACGCGCTGAGCGGACTGACGCTCTTCTGCACCTCGATGTACCTGTTGCTGGTGTACGGCGCGATCCGGGCAGTCCGGCGGTTTGTTCCGTTTCGCGGATGGCTGTACGGGATCCTGTTCAGTGCTGTCGCCTCGTTCGGGCAAATTGTGTGGATGAAGATTTGGCTGGGAGCCGAACAGCCTTTGGGCGGTATGCAGCTCCTGATTCGTTGCGGGCAGGCGATCCCGGCAGGGATCGTCGCCGGCGTAGTGGGGTTTTCACTGAGCGGTCTCTTCGACCGCCTGTCAGGCCGGATTCGTCCGGTAGAAGAGGATCATGGAGTCATCTGGACAGAAACTGACCGATAACTGGCGGATCCTCGCCGTTTGCCTGGTGTTTGTCATCGGGATCTTTTTCCTGCTCTTCAGCCTGCGGGACGTACAGGTCGTGCGCACGGACAACTTCTCGGCGGACCTGCGGCGCCAGAGTATCCGCCGCGTCCAGGTGCCCGGTGCGCGGGGACGGATTTTCGACCGCAACGGGGAGTGCCTTGCGGACAACCGCGCCAGCTACTGTATCGCCTACTACGTGGAGGAACTGCGCCAGCGCGGCAAGTGGACGCGCACGATCGACGCGGTGAACCAGAGCATCGACCGTTTCGCAGTCATCCTCGGCGTGCCGCGCATGGTTTCCTACGCGCAGGTGACGAACCACGTGATGCAGAGTCTGCCGATGCCGCTGCTGGCGTGGCGGGATATCGGGCAGGAGACCCTGGCGCGTTGGGCGGCTCACGCGGACGAGTTCCCTGAAGTGGATATCTACGTCCAGCCCGAACGCCGTTACCCGAAAGGGACGCTGGCGAACCACCTGCTCGGTTATGTGGGGCGCGACAAGCCCAAGCCGCTGCCCGGCGAGAAGGTTCATTACTTCCTCCCCGAAATGGTCGGACGCGCCGGCATGGAGAAACAGGCGAACGCGGACCTGACCGGCATCGCGGGCGGACGCCTGATCCGCGTCGATGCGCGCGGCTACAAGAACATGACGCTCAACGATGTGGCGGCAACTCCCGGAAAAGACATCTACCTGACGATCGACTGCCGGTTGCAGGAGGCGTTGGAAAAGGCGTTGCGCGGACACTGCGGCGCGGGTGCGGTGGTCGATCCCCGCAACGGCGAGATCCTCGCGTTGGCGAGTGCGCCCTCCTACGACCCGAACGAGTTCGTTCCCATCCTGCGCGAGGGTATCTGGAAACGCCTGAACGAGAATCCGCAACGCCCGTTG
The DNA here is from genome assembly GCA_017450695.1 of Kiritimatiellia bacterium. Taxonomy (GTDB): domain Bacteria; phylum Verrucomicrobiota; class Kiritimatiellia; order RFP12; family UBA1067; genus RGIG8368. The sequence continues at coordinate 10,077 of JAFSTA010000008.1, forward strand.
CTGAACCGCGCGATCCAAGGTCGCTACGCGCCGGGCAGCACCTTCAAGACCGTCACCGCGCTGGCCGCGCTGCAGTCCGGGTTCTCGCCCCATGCCGTGTACGATTGCCAGGGCATGTACACGCTGGGACCGATGAAACTGCGCTGCTGGGACGGATACGGGCACGGGCCGATTGAACTGCGCAAGGCAATCGAGCAATCCTGCAACGCCTTTTTCTGCAACATGGGGCACACGATCGGGTACGATGCGATTTACCGCGCCGCGAAGAGTGCCGGACTGGGAGAGGCGACGGGGATCGACCTGCCCGCCGAGGACAGCGGATTGCTGCCGACGCCCGAATGGAAACTGAAACGCATGAAGATGAAGTGGAATGCGGGTGACACCTGCCACATCTCGATCGGGCAGGGGCTGCTGCTGACCACGCCGCTGCAGATGGCTTTCGTCAGTTCGCTCTTCGCGAACGGGGGCATCCGCATGAAGCCGCAGTTGCGCCTGCACACGCCGTCCGTCTGGAACCGCTATGACGCGATCCCGCAACAGGGGGTACCGACGCAGTGGCCGAAACACGCGGTGGACCTCGTGCGGACCGGGATGCGTGATGTCGCGACGATCGGTACGGGCCGGCGTACGCAGACCAATTACGAGACGAAACAGGAGATCGCCGTGCCGGTCGCCGCAAAGACGGGAACAGCCGAGTTCGACGTGCGAGGCGAACGCCACAAGAACACGTGGGTGATCGCCTTCGCGCCCTACGATTCGGAGGCGAGCCTGGCGTTGGCGATTGTCGTGGAGAACGGCGAGTCGGGCGGCAAGACGACCGCGCCGATGGCCTACCGCGTCTTTGCCGAGGCGTTCGGCGAAGTGCCGGTGCATCACGAGGAAGAGACGACATCCGAAGAGCAGCCGGTTTCCGCGCCCGCTCCTGAAGAGCCGGAGACAACACCGGAAGAAACGAAACCGGAAGGAGGCGCATGATGTGGGACGGCCTTCGCAAGAAAATCCGGAAGATGAGCCCGACGATGATCGTCTGCATGGTGATCCTGATCGTCCTCGGCGTTCTGTTCGTCTATAGCGCCTGCTCGATTCGCGAGGACCAGTCGCTGCGCGTCCTCTACCTGCACCACGCGGTGATGGGCGTGCTGGGACTGGGCGCGTACTTCCTGGCGGCATGTTACCCGTACCGCGGGATTTTCCGTTGGAGATGGATCTTCTACGCGACCACGCTTGTGCTGCTCGTGCTGGTATTGCTGATCGGCAGCGAGACGATGGGCGCGCGGCGCTGGCTCTTCGGCATCCAGCCGAGCGAACTGGCGAAGTTCGCGGTCATTCTCGTTCTCGCCAGGCTTTACGGGCGTCCCGGCGCCAAGCGCGGCGTGGGCGCGTTCCTGCTCACGCTGGTGATCGTCGGCGTGCCGTGCGCGTTGATCCTCCTGCAGCCGGATCTCGGAACCACGCTGGTGCTGCTCCCGACCGTCTTTGCCATGCTCTTCGCGGCGAAGGTCTGCCCGCGCGTGGTGTGGAGCTGTTTCCTGTCGGGCGCGGTGCTGGTCGCCACGCTCTTGAGCGTCATCTGGTACGCCGACCGGTCCAACGTCCCGCAAGAGCGGCGCGACCGCCTGATCCGCGCCACCTGCCTCCGTCCGCACCAGGTCAGGCGGCTCCAGGTCTTTCTTTTCCCGGACCGTGATCTGCACGGGAGCGGGTATAATCGCCACCAGTCCGAAATCGCAGTCGGGTCCGGTGGATTTTGGGGCAAGGGATACCTCAAGGGAGAGCAGTATTCGCTGGGGTATCTTCCGCCGTCGATCTCGACGAACGACTTCATCTTTTCTGTCTTGGCCGAGGAGAAGGGGTTCGCGGGGTCGTTGCTTGTGTTGTCGCTCTTCCTCGGACTGCTGGTGTCCGGCATGGGAGTGGCGTACCGGTGTCAGGACGACACGGGAAGGCTCTACTGCGTCGGTGTCATGACGCTGATCTTTTCGCACATGTTCATCAACATTGCGATGACGATCGGCCTGATGCCGATAACCGGGCTCCCGTTGCCGTTCATCAGTTACGGGCGTACCTTCCTCTTCACCGCAATGGTGATGCTGGGAATCGTCCAGAGCGTATCCGTATTCGGGCATGAACCCGAAGAAAGGTTTTAGGAGGTAATATGATGCTATTGGATTTGTTCAAGAAGAAGGAAACGAAGCGAGAGATCGTGATCAACGTCGAGAGGCTGGAGACGCGCGTCGCCGTGATCGAGAACGGCCGGCTGGAGGAATTCCAGTGCGAGCACCCGACACAGGAGCGTCTGGTCGGCAGCATTTTCAAGGGGCGCATCCAGAACCTGGAGCATGACCTCCAGGCCGCGTTCGTGGATATCGGGTTGAAGAAGAACGCCTTCCTGCACTACTGGGACATGATACCCGATGACGACAGCCGGCTGGACGAGGACGACGATTCCGACCGCCGGCCGCGCCGCCACAAGCTGACGAACGAGGAGGTGCAGAAGCGCTTCGCGCCCGGCACGGAGATTGTCGTGCAGGTCACCAAGGGACCGATCAGCACGAAGGGACCGCGCGTGACCGCGAGCCTGAGTCTGCCGGGACGGTACCTCGTGATGATGCCGGACACCAGTTTGAAAGGCGTCTCCCGCAAGATCGGCGACGCGGAGGAGCGCCGCCGCCTGAAGAAGATTCTGGACCGCCTTCCGCTTCCCGACAACGCCGGGCTGATCGTGCGCACCGCCGGACAGGACGCGAACAAGCGCGCGTTCGTGCGCGACCTGCGCAGTCTCTGGGAGCAGTGGAATATGCTGCAGAAGAACATCCGTACGCTCAAGGCACCCGCCTGCGTCTATGAGGAGCCGGACTTGATCGAGCGCGTCGTGCGCGACTGGCTGACCGAGGATGTTGATCGCGTGACGATCGACGATGAGGAGTCGTACAACCGCATTCGCGAGGTTGCCAGCCGTATCTCCCGCCACGCCAAGAAGATTATCACGCACTACGACGGCGAACAGCCGATCTTCGACTACTACGGCGTGGAGCGGCAGCTGGCCGAGGCCTTCCGCCGCAAGGTGAACCTGAAGAGCGGCGGGTATCTCGTGGTGGATGAGACCGAGGCGATGATCGCCATCGACGTGAACACGGGGCGCCACCGCGGCAAGGGCTCGCAGGAGGACGCGATCGTCGAGGTGAATCTGGAGGCGGTCGATGAAGTCGCGCGGCAGCTCCGCCTCCGCAACATCGGCGGGCTGGTCGTGGTCGATTTGATCGACATGAAATCGCGCAAGCACCAGAACGCGGTGTACAAGGCGATGAAACACGCGCTCAAGCGCGACCGCGCGCGCACCAACGTGTTGCAGATTTCGGAACTCGGCCTGATGGAGATGACGCGCCAGCGGCAGGAATCCAGTCTGCTCTCCCAGCTCTACACCGACTGCCCGTACTGCAAGGGACACGGGTTGATCAAGTCGCCACTCGCGCTCAGCGTGGATATCCAGCGGCAGATCGCAGCCCTCATGCGCAAGGAGCGCGCCGAGGGGAACACCTCCGTCGAGTTGCAGATCGTGGTCGCGCCCAGCGTGCTGGAGCGCCTGCGCACGGCGGACGAGGCGTTCCTGGTTGATCTCCAGCGCCAGTACAGCGGTCGCCTGACCTTCAAGTCGGAACTCCACCGCCATCCCGAGTCGTTCTGCATCGCCGACGGGCAGACCGGGACGATCCTCTATTCGGTCGGGGAGAACATCCTGTCGTAGCGGCGGGAAAGGAGAACGAGAGTCAAGATGTCGAAACCTGTTTGTATCGCACTGTTGGCGATCGGGCTGTGCCTGTCTTCCTGCGCGGAAGAAGCCGCACAACCGACGCCCGCGCAGCAAGAAGAGATCGAGGAGCAGTTGACCGCCGTGCAGACGCTACGCGCCTGTACGCGGCTGCTGCCGACGGAAAAGCTGATTCTCACCGGTGAGATTTGTATGCGCAAGGCGCGCGGAATCGTGCTGGAGAGGTTTCCGTACAAGCTGATGCTGGATTGGGGGGCGACCCCCTCCTGCGCGGAAATCCTCCTGCTCAACAAATCGGGCAACGCGATTCTCCAACGTGCCGTCCTCACCCGTTCGAGTGATACCGTCTCGCAGATCGCGATCTTCAACGGCCCGGAACAGAAGCGCGTGCAGAATCCGAACTACTCCAGCCGTATCATGGGGACGGACATCACCTGGCTCGACCTTTCGCTGGATTTTCTCTGGTGGCCCGACGCCCGCTTCGACAATGTGCCTCGCGGCGACAGCCGCAACGGGCGCGATTGCGACATCCTGATCACGACCCCGCCGCAGCCGATTCCCGGATGCACGGGCGTGCGCGTCTGGGTGGACCGCAAGCTCCGCTGCATCATGCAGGCGGAACAGCTCGGACCGCAGGGTGACCCCGTGCGCAGATTCTGGGTACAGCGCGTGAAGAAGATGAACGACCGGTGGATGATCAAGGATATGGAGGTGGAGACTCTCAACAGCGGACACCGGACGCAGTTGCTGGTCGATGATGTCGCGTCGGCCTCTGAAGTCGCCAAGCCATGACGACAATCTCGCTGATCTTTTCGTTGCTGGTTCTCCTCACGCTGTTCGTCCTTTCGGCGTGTTTCTCCGGAAGCGAGACGGTTCTGTTCTCGCTTTCGGCGATGCAGGTGCAACGTATCAAGACTCGGAATCCGGTGGCAGGAGAGCGGTTGGAAGGGCTGCTGAAACGCCCTTCTACGGTCTTATCCACCCTGCTCGTCGGCAACTCCTTCGTCAATTTCGCGATCGCCAGCATCGGGTACTTGACGCTGGACAAGCTGACTCCTGATTACGCGGAGATTATCTGCGTACCGCTTCTCACGCTGCTGTTGCTGCTCTTCGGCGAGGTCACGCCGAAACGGCTGGCTGTTGGACACGCGGAACGAATCGCCCCGCTTTGCAGTTTCTTCGTCCTCGCCAGCATCTGGATACTCCGCCCGTTTTCCTTCTTCATGGACAGCACCTCCCGGATTCTTTTCCGGAAAGCCATCCGCAAGGAACGGCAGAAGCTGAATGACGACGAACTTCTGACGGTGGTCGAGGTCAGCGCGAGCCAAGGCATTCTGGACGACGAGGAGGTCTCGATGGTCGATGGCATCATGCGCCTTTCCGAACTGCAGACAAGCGACGAGATGATCCCGCGCGTGAACATGATCGGCATTGATCTCGATGACCCGATCGGCGACATCGTCCATACCGCCCGTGTCTCGCAACACCGTTATCTGCCCGTCTATCGGAAGACCCCCGATGCGGTTGAGGGGTTCCTGGACACGGTGGCGTTCCTGCTCGACACCAACCATGTGCTCAAGGATGCGATCAGCCCCGCGATGCTCGTTCCCGAAAACCTGCCGCTCGACAAACTGTTACTACGTTTCCAGACGGAGAAGCAGGAGATCGCCTGCGTAGTCGATGAGTACGGGGGAACGGCGGGAATCATCACGCGCGGGGACATCCTGGAGTTGGTCGCGGAACCAGTCGTAGGTGGGGCGCAGGGACTCCAGCAGGAGGAAATCCGCCAGGAATCCGCAAACACCTGGCTGTTGGCCGGAACCGCCAGCCTCAAGGAGGTCAACCATGCGGCGGACATTGAGTTGAGCGCCGACGACGCAGACCGGATTTCGGGCTGGATCACGCTCTACTCCGAACGGATTCCCTATCCGGGCATGGTCGTCACCGCGCAGAACTGCCGCGTAACGGTCTTGTCGATGTCGAAGCACCGCGTCACGGCTGTCCGACTGACCGTCCTGCGCCGCCAAGAGGAAGAGACCGACGTCGAGGATTTCTTGGCGGAGGAGGATGCGGCTGTCGAGTCCGAACCACAGAATCAGAACCCGAAGGAGGAGAAATGAACCTGAATTCCTCCGTTAGCTTTCCCCAACAACGGTATTTATCTCACGCAGAGGCGCAGAGACGCGGAGATTCGGCAAGTTTGTGGCTGTTTGCCGTGCGGTTTTCGCTTTCCCCATTTGGTGAAGAATCGATCCCTTCTCTTTTCTTCCCAAACCTTGATCGATCCTGCAAAATGCCCCTGTTTTCGGGCCTTTGCCTTTCTCTGCGTTCACTGCGCCCTCAGCGGCTCTGCGTGCGACCCCAAACGAGGAATCTAGGATGAATGCGTGGCAAGAGATTCTTCTCGCTCTCGGCATGGTGGTCAGTGTCGTGCTCGCGGGATTCTTCTCCGGAATCGAAACCGGCATGATGTCGGTGAACAGCGCGCGGCTCATGCACTGGGTTCACTCCGGTGTGGAAGAGGCCAAGCGACTCTACTCGTTCATCACCGACATGCAACGCACGCTCGCCACCATCTTGGTCGGAACGAACCTAATGAACGTGCTCCTTTCCACCCTTTCCGCCTACGCCGTGACGCATTACTTGGTAAACCATCCGATTTTGCAGACGACCTTCTCCTGCACCTCCGCCTGTATGATGCTCTACCTCGGCGACTATCTGCCGAAGTTGCTCTTCGCCAGCCGTCCGTTGAGGCGGACGGTTGCCGCCTGTCCCCTGTTCCGCGTTTTCTCGTGGATACTCACCCCCTTAACGAAACTGGTCATGGCACTCACTGAACGGTTCGTGCCGAAGGCGGACAAGTCGAACGACAAGTTTTTGATGTCCCTCGACTACCTGGAGAACATCGTGACGGACAGGAAGAAGGGAGCTGACATCTCCCCGCTGGAACGGCTGATGATCCAGCGCGTTCTCTCCCTCCGTTCCAGAACGGCGGGGGAACTGATGATTCCCATTGACGAGGTGGACAAGGTGACCGAGGAGATGTCGATCCGCGACTGCTGCCAAGCGGTACGGCAGTCGGGGCAGGTGCGCGTCCCTGTTTTCAACGCCGACTCCAGCCGTTGCGTGGGCATCCTCAATGTGTTGGATGAACTCTACCGCAAGACGCCGCCAGGCACCTTGGTCAAAACGCTGCAACTGCGAAGTCCCGCCTATGCGGATGTCGGGAAGCTCGCCGACACCCTCCTGCCTCAGATGCGGCTTCATCATTGCCCGTTCGTAATCGTCCGCAAAGGCACGGACACTCGTCCCGTAGGAATCGTGACGGAATCCATCCTGCTGGATCTGCTGACGGGTGACGAAGGATAGCCCCTAACCACCCAACTACCTAACCACTCAACCACCTAACCATCTTATGAAATCGCAATGTGTGGAAAGCGTCACCCCCTATCAGACCGGCGAACGGAAAACCGAGCAAATCCGGAAGGCGTTCAACACCATCGCACCCCGTTACGACCGACTCAACCGCATCCTTTCCCTCGGTATCGATCTCTCGTGGAGGAAGAAGGCGTTGCACTGGCTCGCTTCTTCTCCCCCGCAGCATCTGCTGGATGTCGCGACGGGAACCGGCGATCTCGCGTTGCTGGCGGGCGACCTCTTCCCCGACGCGGAAATCACGGGACTCGACCTTTCTCCGGAGATGCTGAAAATCGCCGAGAGGAAAGCGGCGGAGAAAGGACAGGGAACGAGATACCGATTCCTGGTCGAAGATGTGCTGGAGACCCAGTTGCCACCCGCCTCGTTCGATGCGGTGACGGTCGCGTTCGGCGTTCGGAACTTCGAGAACGTGTTGGTGGGATTGACCGCGATGTGCCAACTCCTTCGTCCCGGGGGACGGCTGATTCTGCTCGAGCTATCCCGCCCCCGCAATCCGGTGATACGCTTCTTCTACCGCTTCTACCTGCGGGGCTGGATGCCTTTTGTCGGACGGCTCGTAAGCGGGCACGCCGCCGAATACCGGTATCTCCCAGCCTCCATCGACGCCGTTCCGCAAGGCGAGGCGATGCTCGCGCTTCTGCGCCAGGCAGGTTTCACCAACAGCACCTACCGTTGCTATACCTTCGGCGTCTGCACCGCCTATTTCGCTACCGTCGGGAAGGCGGCTGACGCCGCCAGCTGAAAAGCGAAGCTGAGAAGTATTTGGGAGACGCGCTTGTCGCGACCGCATTGCTTTGCCTCTCGCGGAAGCACGGAGATGGGGCGCACCCCGCCCTGTCGCGCTCCCCGACGGAATCTAGCCCGCAGCCCGCGCACGGGAATGTACAGGAAAGCAGACAGCGCGTCCCTTCCGGTCTCACTCCTCGGCCTCCTCGCTTCTCAGCTTTACATTCGACCGAATCGGAATCTGCGGATTATCTTTGTCCAGGACAACTAGCGATTGCCAAGAGAATGGCGGTCCTGTAATTCCTTTGGATTTGGACCATAGGCGTTTACACCAGGCTGGCTGCCGAGACACATAAAAACAAAAAGCACCAGCAGACCGGCGAACGGCAAAAAAAGGAGCAGGAGCCACCAAGCACTCCGCCCCGTGTCGTGCAAGCGGCGACATGTTACACCGAGACATGGAAGAATCGACGCAATTGCAAACAATCGCCCGACAATGAAACCGATCTGTTCATGATTTACGGTATTCATATCAATGGCACCTAGAGCGGCAAATAATCCGACACCTGCCACGCAGATAATCAGACATGCAAGCCATCCTATGACGGCATTGAACAGGAAGAACATCCAGTATTCCTTCCGCCTTGCACGGCCCGAAAAGACCGCATACTTCTTCCAGCATTGAAGCCAGTATTTCATTTGTTTTCCTTTCCTCGTTGTTGTCTGCGCGTCAGTCCAGCACTGGAGGCAGAACACTCCTGCAACGCAGCCAGACGGCGTTCACGCTCGTGTATGGCGTCGATCAGGCTTCTCACGCGCATCCGCACCGAAAACGCTGCAGTCCCGGTTATCGCGTTCATGTTGGCATCGTGCTTCGCTTCCGCAAGTTGAACCCGCAACCCCTTCAACTCGGCCTCGATCGCGGCGATCTCCGCCAAACGCTCCTTGGCGGCGATCACGTTGCTGGAAATTTCGTACGTTGGATTCACCTGTCCGTTCGGATCCGGATTACGCATACGAGACGGCGCATTTGAGTCTCCGCCATGTGTATTCACGCCATATCCGGATAACGCCTGTAAAAAGATTTCGTACTCCCGTTTCAGACTCTCGCCTGGCGCCGTTGCCATCTCGCGGGAAACGTAGTCAGCGACTGTCATCCCCAATAGGTCCTTGTGATTGACATCCGCACCCATTTGAATGAACTCCTTCAGCAAGAATACGCTCCGCACCTGTGCCGCTGCCCATAGCGCGGTCTGTCCGGCCTCGTTCTCTGGAGGCATCACAGCCCCTTGCTTGATGAGAAGATCCGCGCACTCGTCCCCGCTCTCAACGGTTTTGCCGAATGTCTCGACATAGCAATCTGTCAACGCGCAGAGGACAACAAAGGGACGTCGCCCTGCCAGAACGGAGGGGAGCCCGATTTCTCGTCGCGCCATCTGCTCGGTCACGCCCTTGACGGGGATGAACACGTTGGGATTTGCACCGCGCTTGAGCAGAAACGCCACCATTACGGGATCGCCGCGCCGTGCAGCCAGCATCAGCGGTGTCCCGTAAAACTGGATGACATCGTTTTTGTCGAGAACAACGTCTGTGCTGCTGTCGATTTTGTAACAATAATTCAGGGGGGAAAAGTTTTGATTTCCCATGTATGGCGGCTTGAACTGCGTTTTTGCCAGATCGATCCGTCTGCGACGGATGTTATCGTTGAACGTCAGGCAAAGAATCTCGTTGATGTCCAGTCCTCCCTGCGATAGTGCGACATCGACACCCGCCGTATCTCCGTCGATTATCCGTTTCACCAGCGCGAGTGCCGGGGTATCGGAAAACTTGCCGAACGAATCGACCGTCTGCTCTTGTCGGATGGAAACCTGCGAGACCACAAAATCGCGAAGCGTATCTTGAAAAAAAGCGGCACCTTCACGCCCGCATCCTGCCAGACAGACAAAATAGACGACAAAGTTTAACAAAACCCCATACGGATACATCGTCTTGGAAATCATTTTCTCCTCCTGCGCCGACTGGTGGCAAACCGATTTAAGATCCGTCCCAATTCTTGGGAATCATGGACTTCGGGATGATTTTTTCCATCACACTCGAGTAAAAAAATTTTTAGTGCACGAATCTGGCTTGTAAGATCCTGCTGGGTAAAATAGACAGCAGTAAGAAAGTAATCGGCACGTAAATCGTCTGCACCATTTCCCGATGCGTACATATCGCGTGCAGCAAGAAGTGCATCGAAATTTGAGGGCACGACACCGATTTGGGTAAAAGCGCGATCTAACGAATTGTAACCTTTTGCCACCCCCACTAGATTGACGAAAATGTCACGGAAGTTCTTTCCCATATCATTGTATACAGCTTGCCGAATTTCGTTGATTTCATCTAGCGAGGTTATCGTATATTCTTGAGATTCTTTCTGCGGTTCATTTCGTGTGGATATTTTGACGAGTTCGCCCTTTGTTCGGGCAAGCTCATCCTGTGTTTGTCTGTGGTTTTGCTGTTCTTGGCGCAAGCTTTCCTGCAATGCAGCGATTTCGGCATTCTTTCTCTCCGTTTCCACCTGACTTACTTTTATTTCGGATTCCGCGTTATGTTGCTGTGCCGCGAGTGCGCGGATTCGAGCTTCCAGCTCATCAATTTGTCGGGACTGTTTTTTAAGGTTTTCCAACTCGGCAATTTTCTTATTGAGTTCGGTTTGAGCTTTTCTTTTTTGACTTTCGGCGTTATCGATAATCTTCTCCAACTCATTAATCCGGATATTTCTTTCCGCAGATGCTTCCTGATACTCCTTAAGACGATTATCTAATTGCGTACGATCCTCCGCTTGTTTTGCATTTGCAGCCCGCAGCACCTCCAGTGCTGCTGTTTTTTCGGCAATCTCCAGGTCTTTCGCACGGAACGTCTCCCGGCATTTCCGGTGAAACAAGGAAGAAATCCGTTCGCGGATTAGCGTTCCAAGTCGCGTTCTAGATAACAGTTCGGGAGGATCAATCACCGCTCCGACAGTAAGGAGGACGGCAGAGAATAACAACCAGAATTTCAAAAAGCCCCAAAACCAAATATTTCCCACATTTGGTTGCGCCTTCATCTTGGGCATTGGAAGCCAAGTTCCACAGTGATTGCAGAACGCAATCCCTTCCGGGTTTTCGTGTTTACAGTTGTCACACTTCATTGCGTTCTTTCCCTATCGTCCACCTTTACCCACAAGCTGTAGTCGAGGGAAGCATTCCTGTATGCGCACGGCAGGGATGGCGCGCATGACGCTGCTTGTCTGCTCACCTTCTTCAACATCATAAAAACTTCCTGTATTGATTCCAAGAAGCTCGCCGCCCACACTGACAAGGGGACCTCCCGAACTCCCATGAGTAATTGGGGCATTGTGCAAAAATTGGCCCTGCGCCACCGAGACAATCGTTCCGGCAGACACCCAAAGATCCGGAATACTCTTGCAGTCCTTTTCGGCAGACTCGGTAGCCCAATAGGGAAATCCCATGGCGATTACCTCCGACGATTTCTGAAGCAAGTCGTCAGCAAGACCGACGATGAATGGATTGACTTGAAGCCCCCGTTCCGTCCGCAACCATGCCAAATCCGCCTCCTTGTTGACTGCCACGACTTTTCCATCGATTCTTTCGCTTGGCTTGGAATTCGCGAAGAAAAGCTCGACATCGGACTTGTTGCCGACTACGTGGTAATTGGTTATCAAGTCCATCTGGGAGACGGCAAATGCCGTGCCTTGTCCCACTCCCGGAACATAGCAGAGCAAAACCGAATTTCCCCAGACTTTTCGTATCGTGGTGGCATTATCTATCACTTGACTGGTGTCGATGTCTCCCTCTGCGGAAAGAATGTCACTTTTGAATACGAAAACTGCGGAAATATCCCGTGCCTTACCACCTTCGATTTCCACATGGGCAGTAATCCTGATCCGTCCATCCTGCTTGATGTCGGTTTTGTATAATCGCATTGTGTTGTCTTTACAGGGGGTAACCGGGATAGGCATCTCCTGATCAACCAACTTCGCCGCCCATTCTGAAACGGAGGCGCGACCGTCCTCCGGTTGGGAGTAGAGTTTGATCGTGAAATACTCTCGTTGTGTTTTAGGATCGATACGGCTATCGCCGTAGAGCGCCAAGTTTCTCTCTACCGATTCGGGTGGTGGTAAGTTTTTTGTCCAAGTGTACGGTCTGGCCTTCAGGAGTACTTTCCTTCCGTTCCGGGAAACTGTGGCGCTCGCGTCGACCACACAGGTGTCATTTGCGGATAAGCCGTCTGTCAGTGTGCACACCTCCCCTTCCACCGAGACGGCAACCGCTCGATTCCCGATGTGGGCATTCCATTGCCATGATAAGGCTTTTGTGTTCTCATCCGGAGAATTCACGGCAAACGCGGGGTAAAACCTCTGTCCACTTTTTTTCTCGTCCACTAGTTTCACTTCCGCGACAAACGTGGGTATCGGTTTTTCGCCGCACTTTTCGCAGAGGCCGTTTTTGAGGTGGGTGTCGGGGTGCTTGTCGCACGTGTTCTCACACCGAGTGCCGCTGTCCTTCGCCAAATGTCCACCGCAGGAAGGTACGATACACCGCCTGGGGCAAAGTTCGCCTTGAAGCGGAACGTCAAGGTGAATGTCGCAATACGTTATCGGCGGCGGCGTCGGTTTTTCACCGCACTTTTCGCAGAGGCCGTTTTTGAGGTGGGTGTCGGGGTGCTTGTCGCACGTGTTCTCACACCGAGTGCCG
>JAFSTA010000089.1 GCA_017450695.1 Kiritimatiellia bacterium
CCTTACCGCTCCGTGACACGGAGGCGGAAGAAGCGCCCGCGCCCTTGCCGTCCAAGGTGTTGCTGGCGAGGATCGAGATGTCGAAGCCTGTGGCCGAGGGGTTGAGCGGCGGGGTGTGGATCACGGGATTGCCGGATGCGTTGATGACCGCGCATCCATTGCGTCATAACCCCAGCAGTCGCCGGAAAGGTATGATTGCATCAAAATACCCATCAGCCGGAACGGTCTCTGCCAACTTTCCATCATAGACAAGTGCGGCCCTGACCGAAGAATCAGGCGCGCGCTTCAGGCGTTTTATCTTTTCCGCGACCTCGTCGACAATCCCCTTGCCAATCGTGTTCTTGCGCTTGATCTCGACCACGCATTGCGAACGACGTGTCTGAAGCAGAAGATCAATCTGAAGGCCCTTCCCCTTAGGACCGTTCTTTCTATATGGCGCCGCTGAATACACATGCGATTCGCCCAGATGCAAGAACGGCAACAGTTCCCCGTAATGGTTTACGATTAGATTCTCAAATGCGAATCCTTTTAAGGCATTCCAGTCGCTGAATTGAGCACGCCTGGAATATCTGAATGCCCCGCATCAATCGTCTTGGCCGCCGGACGTATGCATTTCAGGTAAAACCTGACATAGTTGTCACTCAGCCGATACCGTCTCTCCCTTATCTCGTCACCAGTCTCCGGATTCGTTCCTATGTCTCTTGCAACCAATCCTGCCTCAACCAACTGACTCAAAGCAGACGACACATTGCCGCCCGCACCGGCAGAAATAGCACCCGATATCTCCGTCATCGTCAGAGGTCCGTCAGCCAGTGCCTCAAGAACTGTCGCAACCATACGTGGACGCTTCGTGATAACATCCCTGAACATCTCGTCGAAATCCCTGCGGAGAGTCGAGTCAGGACGGAATGCCATTCTCCGTATATTGTCGTCAACTGATTGCGACGGATTGACCTCTTCCAGATACCGAGGCACCCCTCCTGTAATCGAGAGAATATCAAGGATGTCCCGAACTGAAACCCGATCCAACCTGCCGGCCCAGAATCGAGCGCAATCCTTAAGCGCCAATTCAGGAACAACGATATCAAGAGAACGCCGGCCATAGTACGCCTTGCTGTCAACGATCTTCTCCTTGATCCAAGTCGACACGCTTCCGCATACGACGAAAACAAGATGCCGGTGGTTCTTGAACATGTTATCCCACGCAATCTTCAGCACAGACGCAAACCGCTTGTCAAAATAGGCTAGCCACGAGACCTCATCGAGCAACACCACCGTCCTGCGGTCATCCAGAAGATTGTCAAGCGATTTGAATGCATTCAACCAATTCTTCGCAACCGTAATATCCTTGCCGACTTGCAAGGAAAGCTGCTCCGCAAATGTGGCAAGTTCGTCCTCGTTGCTCATATCCACATCAGGACGCTCGCCCTCAATCTTGATAAAACGCGCATTGGACAACTCGGCGAACCGTGCAATCAATGTACTCTTGCCGATTCTCCTCCTTCCCCGGCAAGTAACAAGCGAAGGAGAGTTCTTGCCCCATAGCGAGTCAAGATCGATCAGCAATTCATCTCTACCGTAGAAATTCACTGTTAACCTCAATTCTTATAGAAATACAGCGATTATATCACGATTATGTCATATAAGTCAAGTGGACGGTCTACTATTTCAATAAATGGCAAATAGCAGACCGTATTCAGCCTCTGCGCCGGTTTCCACCAGAGCAGACACCCGAACCTACCGCTCCGTGACACGGAGGCGGAAGAAGCGGGCGGGGGCGGAGGTTGCAGGGATCGTCGTTGCGCCGGAGGGATCGAGCAGGTATGCAACCACGTTCGTGACCCGGCATCCCGCTCCGTCGGTTGTCCGCGCGGGTCGCGCGCTAGTCGGCGTCCCGGACGGGACGGACGGATCGCCCGTAGTAGCGGTAGCCGTAGAACCGGATGAAGTCGTCCGAAGTGAAGTAGAGGTCCCACGCGTAGTTCGAACGGTCCGAATTCGGCGTAGAGGACCAGTAGGTGCCGTCCGAGCCGAGGTCGTCGAGGTACGAGGCGTAGCCGCGGCCGGCCGCAGGAAGGAAGATGCTCCTATCCGCGTATGCGCCCTTGCCCGTGACGAGCCGCCCATAGACGCCGTTCCGCGTCGTCCACTCGGTGGTGCAGTTGTCGAGGAGCGCGGAGAACTCCGCGTCCGTCGGCATTCGCCAAGGTGCGCCGAGGTGCGCCGTCGCCGCGTCGTGCGCCGCCACGAGGTTACCCGTCAAGTCGATGTAGCCCGCCGACTGAAGCGCCGCGTTGTCCTTGCCGTAGGTCGGCGCATTGCCGCTGTCGAACGAGAAATTGGACGTTGAGCCGTCCACCGCGACCCAGGCGTCGTTCTCGCGCCTGTAGCCCACCGTGTCGCCCCACCAAAAGTAGTAGCCATATTCCTCGGGCGTCGCGGCGCCCACGTTGCACTCCGCCCAGTAGGGGCCGTTCTCCCAGAGCTGGACGCCGCCGGAGCCATCCGTGATCGTCACCGCGAACGTCGCGTTGGAGAGAACGAGTGCGCCGCCGAAGGACGAGGCGAAGTCGATTATGTGCGAATTCGCGCCCGCAACGACACCCGACAGAACGAAGGACGCGGTCGCATCGTCCGTACTCAGGACGATCTGCGCGACGGCGTTCGACGGGAGCGTGCCGCCGATGGTGTATTCGACCGTCGCCTTGCCGGAGTAGGGATACGACTGGTGGAACTTCGTGACCGTGACGGTGCAGTCCGGCGGCGGGACGGTCGCCGTCACGGTCACGCACTGCGTCGCGCCGATCTGCGGATTGCCGTCGCCGGTGGCGTCGATGGCGAAGAGCTTGACCCAGTAGGTCCCGGCGTCGGCGACGGCGATGTCGGCGCTGAAGCCGTGGTCGCCCGTGATTCCCTTCGCCGCGTTCACGTCGGGCCGCGGCACGTTGGCCGTGAGCACGCGGACGTCCCAGTATTGGTTCGCGCAGTCCGAATCGGTATAGAGATAGACGTGGATGCCGATGGACTGCGACGAGGCGTCGGGGTCGTAGGCCCAGCCCTGAACGTGGATGGCGCCCTCGCCGCCCGTGCAGACGTCCAGGCATCTGTCCGGGACGCTGCCGGCGCGCGCCGCAGGTGCGGCAACCAGCAAGAGTGTCGCCGCGACTGCGGCGAGCATGAGTTTTGCTTTCATGGTGTGGTTCCTTTCGGTTGGTAAATGGCTGGGGGAAGAGAAAGGGGCAGAAGGGACAGAAGGGACAAAAACGACAGAAGCGACGCAAGGGGCACCGCCCTTGGTGTCGCTTCTGTCTCTTCTGTCGTTTTTGTCCCTTGCCGCCTTGTCGTATCGTCGCAGGGAACGCGCAAAAACACGCGCCTACGCGCGTCTACGGGAAGGCATAGCCCCCCCCCCCATCGTACGCGCCGCGCCCGCAGAGCGCATTCTCGCGCGCCCTGCGGCAATCTTTTCGGCGATATGGAGGTAGTGGGTCATGGTGTGGGTTACTTCAAATACTTGCGGCCTTCGACTTCGGAGAGGATTCAGACTTCAACATGTATGCGAGCTCGCGACGCAATTGTTCGCGGTCGGGCATGTACAGTTGATACCTGGCAACGAAAAGTTTGTTGGTGATACCCTGCATGGCGTATTCCACGACGACATTGTCCCTAATCGAGCCAAGCAGAATGCCAATCGGAGGATTGTCGTCCGGGGCGGACTCCTCGTTTTGGAAATAGTTCAGGTAGAGATTCATCTGCCCTATGTCGCGGTGCGTCACTCCCTTGCGCTTCAGGTCGATCAGCACGAAACACCGAAGAAAGCGGTTGTAGAATACGAGATCCACCTTGAAGCGGCTCGCTCCTATCTGCATTGCATACTGCCGTCCGACAAAGGAATATCCCTTGCCGAGTTCCAGCATGAAGTCCTCCAACCGTGCGCAAAGGCGGCTTTCAAGGCTTTTCTCGGTATAGCGGCGCACGGGGTTTATGCCGGTGAACTCGAAGACGAACGGCTCCCTTACAATATCCTCCGGTCTCGCGGGCTCGGCACCTTTGTTCGCCAACGCCAAGACGCCCTTCTTGTCGCGGCTCAAGGCATAACGCTCGAAAAGCGACGATTCGATTTGCCGCCGCAGTTCGCGCACGCCCCATCCCGCGCGTTCGCACTCGTTCACGTAGAAATCCCGTGCGAGCGCGTCCTCTACCTTCAGTATTTCGAGATAGTGGCTCCAGCTCAATAAGTGCGACGCTGTCGCACCTTTTGGGAACATGAGGTAGAAGAGCCGCATGTAGATCAGCTTGCTACGGCTGAACCCCCTGCCGTAGCGGGCCGTCAAATCGACCGCGAGACGCTTCAACAGCTCCTTGCCGTATTCCGCCCTGGCCTTGCCGCCTTGCTCGAATTCCACGATGTGACGCCCGATATTCCAATTGGCAATCACGAGCTCGGCATTTACAGCACGAATTGCGCTTGACCTGCCGCGTTCCTATTCCTCACCTATACGCTCGACAAGCAAAGCGTAGGAGCCAGACTTCTCAACGCGGTTTGAGGCACAAACGGCAAGCGCGTCGTTTCTGCGCCCTGAGTCCATCTTCCCGGCATTCTGGAGGGTTGGTTTCATGGGGTGGATTCCTCCATAGACAAATCGCAGAGTTCGACCGGAGAGAACCACCAGTATTTGCTTTTCTCGTTCTCCAATTCGCGGTAGGTGCGCGAAGCGTAGAAGCGCGGCAGTTCCGCCGCCAATGCGACTTTGGAGGGCAGCAAGACTCGCAAAGTGTCTTGTGTCACCGTCTCGATCATCGCGCCACCTCCACAGATTCGAGAAACAAGAGAAAGCGAAAGGCGTTCCCGGTGTGAAACAGATACTGGTTTGCGAGTCGATAGGGCTTCATGCGACACACAAACGCCGCGCCTACAGGACGCATTCTCGCGCGTCCTGCGCCAATCTCTTCTTCAAGCCGTATGTGGGAGTGGGTATCCATAACGGCGCGTATTATACACTATTTCCGCGCCGAACAGCAACGGGAATCTTCAAATTCCAAGTAATCGGTCAACGGTAGTGGTATAGTTGCCGTCGGCAGACCCTTCGTACTGACCGATTACCGATTTTCCGACCCGTTCTCGCGCGAGAATGGAAAAGAGGGTGGGGCGCTTCGCGCAGCTGAGAAGCAAGGGGCTGAGAAGCTGAGAAGAAGTCAACGGGCGGCAGGGAATAATCGATCGCTATCGAAGGCGAACAACTGTGATCGATTGCCCAAACACCTAACCGCCCAACCTTGAACTGCGCGACACTAACAGCTGGCGTTCGGTTTGAATGTTTGATATAATGGGCTTCATGCGAAAGGATACGGGAAAGCAAGCAAGCCCCGTTCTTCCCGCAAAAGGCTTATAACAAAAAGAGAGGTACTGATGAAAACCGTTCAACTCGTCTCGCTCGCGCTCGTGTCGATCACGGCGCTTCACACCGTTGCCGCCACGTCCCCTTGTCGAAACCTGGCGTATCGCCGCGCCGTCTATCAGTCCAGCTCGGTCGATTTCAAACGAACCGGGCAACTGGTGACGGACGGTTCCCTCTCCGGTTCCGACTTCCTTCCCCCGCAGATCACCTCGCAAGCTCCGGACCGCTCTCCATCGGTCGAAATGCCCGTCTGCGCGTTTGACGGGAAAAACGCCACGAAATGGCTCCAGTTCTCGGCGACAGCCTGGATTCAGGTAACCTTCCCCTCGCCGGTCTCGATCACGTCGTACCAAATCACCAGTGCCAACGATGACCCCCTGCGCGACCCGAAGAACTGGCGGCTGCTGGGATCGAACGACGGCAAACAGTTCTCGGAAATCGAGAAGCGTAGCGGCGAAAAGTTTCCGAACCGTTTCGTGACACGCCAATTCAAACTTGCCAAGCCGGTCTCCTACCGGGTCTATCGCCTGGACATCACGGCGAACAGCGGGGACAAGGGAGACAACGGGACAGGACCTCGCATCCAGCTGGCGGAATGGGATCTGCTGGCACAGGACGGCAAGACCGTCTTGCGTCCGAGCACGGGACAGTCCGCGCCCTTCATCAGTACCTGGGCAAGCGCAGGCAAGAACAACGAATGGGTTTACGTGGATCTCGGCGCGGTCAGCGTCGTCGATTCCGTCGTTCTCCACTGGGGCAAGACCGGAGCCGCCACCGCCTACGACGTACAGGTTTCCGGTGACGCGAAAGAGTGGAAGACTGTCGCCTCGAAAAAGGGCGGCAAGGGCGGACGGGAGACGCGCTCCTTCCAGCCCGCCGATGCGCGTTACGTCCGCATCCTCTGCAAGGAGACTGCATTTGACCGCTTCATCCTCGCCGAGTGCGAGGTGTGGGGACGGAACGACTTGCCGTCCTACCAGCTGCCGCCCGCACCGGAAGTCGCGAGCGACGGATCGCTCCGCCTGACCGGCGGGAACTGGAAACTCTGCCGCGCCTCCGACGTCAACGCCACGGGCATCGAGCTTTCCGGACCTTTTGATGATTCCAACTGGCTTCCCGCCGTCGTGCCGGGTACCGTTCTGACCTCCTATCAGAAGGCAGGGGCGATTCCCGACATGAACATCGCGGACAACCAGCTGATGATCTCCGACAGTTTCTTCACGGCGAACTTCTGGTATCGCAACACCTTCCTCGCGCCGCCCGCCGAGAAAGGTATGCGCACCTGGTTGAACTTCGACGCGATCAACTGGAAGGCGGATGTCTTCCTCAACGGCGCGTTCCTCGGACAGATCAACGGCACGTTCCTGCGGAAGCGGTTCGACGTGACGGACCGGATTCGTCCCGGCGCCGAAAACCGTCTGGCGGTGCTGATCCGCGCCAACGACAATCCAGGCGACGTAACCGTGCAGGACATTCACTCGCCGGGATCGAACGGCGGGATTCTCGGTGCAGACAACCCCACCATCCATTCCAGCGTCGGATGGGATTGGACGCCGACGATCCGGGGACGAAACATCGGCATTTACCGCGATGTCTTCCTCTCCCACTCACAAGACGTGACGCTTTCGGACGGATGGGCGATCTCCGAACTGGATGTCGTGAAGAAGGACTTTTCGCGCGCCTCTGTCGAGTTGCGCGTCCGGGCGCGGAACGCCTCGCGGAAACCGACGCTGGTGACCGTGCAGGGAACGGTCACTCCCGGCAACCTCCAGATCGTCAGCACGCCCGTCGTCCTGGCGCCGGGCGAGACACGCGAGATCACGATCGGCGCGGCGACCGTCCGCAATCCCAAGCTCTGGTGGCCCGCCACCTACGGCGGGCAGCCGCTCTACACGGCGAAGCTGACCGCCTTTACGAACAGCGGGGTTTCCGACCGCCACGAGTTCCGCTTCGGCATCCGCAAGTTCACCTACAAGAAAGACAAGCCGATGCAGATTTTCTGTAACGGTACGAGAATCGTCTGCCGCGGCGGCAACTGGGGAATGGATGACGCGAACCTCGCCGCGACACCCGAAGACTACGACACGAAGGTCCGCCTGCACGCGGAGGCGAACCTCAACATGATCCGCAACTGGGTCGGCATGACCAACCACAAGGCGTTCTACGACGCCTGCGACCGTTACGGCGTCTTGATCTGGGACGACTTCTGGCTGGCCAATCCGGCGGACGGTCCCGATCCCGCGAACCAAGGGATGTTCCTCGAAAACGCGCGGGACAAGATTCTGAAGAACCGCCACCACGCGGCCCTCGCCCTCTACTGCGGACGGAACGAGGGAAATCCGCCGAAGGGTCTCTTCGAGGCGCTTCCCAAACTGATCGGGGAGACGGACAACACGCGCCACTACATCCCCCACTCCGCCGACAACACCGTCAGCGGGTTCGGGCCCTACGGCGTCCAGAATCCGGTTTGGTACTTCCAGAACACGCCGCATACGCTCCACAGCGAACGCGGCCAGCCCAACATCCCGGAGATCGAAACGATGCGCGCGATGCTCACGCCCGCGCACTACTGGCCGATCGACAATGTGTGGGGGCTGCACGACTTCACGGAAGGAGGCGCACAGAACGGCGCGGCATTCCTGAATTACCTGAAGCAGTCCTACGGAGCCCCGAAGGATCTGGAGGATTTCGTGCGCCGCGCCCAGCTCGTCACCTACGAAAACCACAAGGCGATGTTCGAGGCGGTCTATGCCTCCAACGGAAACGGACTGCTGATGTGGATGAGCCAGTCGGCTTGGCCCTCGATGGTCTGGCAGACCTACGACTACTGGCACGACATCAACGGCGGTTACGCCGGGGCGAAGGCGGGCAACCAGCCGCGCAATATCATCTTCAACCAAGCGACGAAGAACTTCTGGCTGGTCAACGCCACGCCGCAACCCCTGCTTGGCGCCACCGCGACCATCGAAGTGTTCGGGATCGACGGGCGCAAGCTCTACACCGACTCTTCGCGCTTCTCGCTGGAAGCCGACGGACTCCGCGCCTGGAGGGACTTCCCCGCCGTCGCGCACACATCCCCCATCCGATTCCTGCGGACATCCATCCGCGACGCGAACGGACAGAAGCTCTCCGAAAACTTCATCTGGCTGAACGTGAAAGAGGACCGCAACTACCGCGAGCTGGCGAACCTGCCGGCTGTCGAAGTTGCGGCGAAGGCGATGCGGATTGACGGCACGGCGGTCAAAGGAAAAGGCGAAGTGACACTCGTCAACAAAGGCAACGCGCCTGCGCTGATGATCCGCGTGAAAGTGCAAGACGCGAACGCCAACCGTCTCCTGCCGGTCTTCTACTCCGACAACTACTTCACCCTTATGCCCGGCGAATCGCGCCGTGTCACCTGGGAAACGAAAGCGTCCCTACCGCCCGGCGGATACACAATCCACATCGGCGGCTGGAACGTCGTACAAAGCACAACACGCTAAACCGGCTGAACACGACTTGCCTGTAAGTTAGCTTTTAGCCGGTAGCTGGTAGCTGATTGGGTGGTTGGGTGGTTAGTGCGCTGCGCACTGCCTAGAATGGCTAGAAGTTCTAGCCCCCTAGAACCTCTAGCACTTGGGGTGGTTGGTGGTTGGGTGGTTGGGCAATCGATCGCATTCGATCGCATTCGATCGCATTCGATAGTTATCGATTATTCCCCACTGACTTTTTTTCAGCTGGAGGGGCGCATCTCCGTTTTTCACCCATGTGTGAGTGGGATCGGAAAACAACCAAGACAACCGGTAAAAACAACTTAACGAAGAGCGCGGGCCAACTCGCCCGCGCCTTTTCCCGCTGCTAACGGCTATGGGCTTGGGGTATCATTGCCTCTGGACGCGGGCGAGTTAGCCCGTGTACCATAGACTAGTTGTTTTCAAATCGTTGTTTCCTAAAGAAATAGCGGTGAATTCTGGAGATGCGCCCAGCTGGCGGCACCCAGCACTTTCCCCTTGAAAGCGGTTGAGGGATGGGCTATACTTCTTTGTGTCTTTTGTCTGTGCGCGGCTGCGTACGGACGGGACTGTTCTTTCCAGCGGCGGACGATACATCGCGCCCGCCACCGGCCCGGATCGGATCGCTCGACGATCCGCCGAGGGCACAACCCCTTGCCCAATCCTGAAACAGGCATTCGGCGCAAGCCGTCTGCCTGAGACGGAGAGGATAAAAGGGGGCCGAGTAATCCTGACAAGGACCTCGGAGGTACGCAACAGCGTACTCGCGTAATGTGTGAAACTTCGCCAAAGTTCAAAGTTAAGAAGCGGGATACGGGGTTGCGCTACGTGACGTAAGTCACGTGGCGTGTCTTCTAATCATGTTTCTTAACAGGCGTTTGGCGATGCCCCACATTAGGCGTGAGATACAAGGCACGCCACCCGTTTTTTCTGTGCCCGTGGTGGATGCTGTTTCGGTTGAGGATTCGGCGCGGAAAAAGGAATAACAGACAATGAGGATAACGTCTTTCGTGACAATTTTATCTAGGGAATTGATCCCAAATTCCTGCTACTTTTACCGGGGAAAAGCAATGAAGAGGATCGTTGAGAAAGTCGTGGCGACGACACTTGCCGTGTGCGCCGCGTCGGTCTGCTGGGGATACCCGACGGCGAAGGAGATAGAGGATGCACAGCCGCTGGTGATCGAGCTGATGAAGCCAGCGATGCGCGGATACGATGCCGATGCGGCGTCAGCCGCCGTCGCGTTCGCGAAGAACGCGGAGACGGAGGCCGAGAAGTTTCTCCTTCTGCGCGGTGCAGTGAACTTGTATGCCCGGGCGGGCGAAGACGCAAAAGCGGCGAAGGTCTTCATCGCAATGCTTGCCACCGTGAAAGACATCCCGTCCACTGAGCAGGAGCGGATTCTGCTGTCGGCAGGGCGGGCACTCTCGAAGCAGAAACCGGACCCCGTGTGGATATTGTCCCTCTACCGAAAGGTGCGTTCCCAGATCGTCTCCGAACAGGAGGCGAAAGCCGCTCTCGCCGAACTAGCGAAATCGCCGAAAAGCGCGGCGGGAAACCTTCGCATGGGAAACTCCTATGCAATCCTCGGAAACTGGACGAAAGCGCTGAAACACCTAGGCGAATCGAGCGGCGAGATCGCGCAACTGGCTCGGAAGGAGGCGGGCGGCAAGGTCACCGACGAGAAACTGGCGGACGGCTGGTGGAAGGAGGCGGATGAAGCGGCCGTGGCGGAGGTGAAGGCGGCGTATCGCGCCCATGCGGCGGCACTCTACAGCAAAGCGCTGGAGGAAGGCTCGCTGACGGGGTTGCGCAAGACACTGGCGGAACGCCGCATCGTCGAGGCTCGGCAGTCTCGAATCGGATACAAGGCTTCCAGGGACGATACACGCTACTGCGTGATAGACCTCTCCCCTGGACCAGATGCGAAACAGTACCCGATGAGATTCCTTGCCACTCCGCCGTCCAGCTGGACGGAGAAGAATGGCTGGCCGGACGAGTACAAGACGACAAAGCTGGTACTGCGCCGGATCGAGGCAGGAAGTTTTACTATGGGTGCAGAAGGCAAAACACCCGATGCTTCCCACATCGTGACGCTGACGAAGCCATTCTACATCGGCGTGTTCGAGGTGACGCAGAAACAATGGCAACTGGTGACGGGGAATAATCCGTCGCATTTTAAGGGCGAGATGCGTCCAGTGGAGGAAGTCACCTACGACATGATCCGCGGTTCTTCAGAGGGCGCGAAGTGGCCGATATCCACCTTTGTCGATCCGGACTCCTTCCTCGACAAGCTGCGGACGAGGACGGGGCTCGAATTCGACCTGCCGACGGAGGCACAATGGGAGTACGCATGCAAGGCGGGAACAAAGACCAAATACAGCTACGGGGACAATGTAGATGAGAGTTATATGTGGTACGGGGAAAACTCGTCTCACGTCACGCATGATGTCGGCACGAAGAAGCCGAATCCGTGGGGACTGTACGACATGCACGGGAATGTGCGGGAGTGGTGTTTGGACTGGAGAGACGATTACGCATACGGAGTGGATCCGACTGGCCCTTCCTCAGGCTCGGACCGAGTTTTACGAAGCGGTGGGCAAAATAGCGAGTCGCGTTATTGCACCTCGGCAACCAGGAGCGGCGACAAGCCGTCGATGAATCGCAGCAGCCACGGTCTCCGCCTTATCTGCCCCTTGTCCGAGTGACGCGCAAGGACATACGAGGGTCTATAAGTTAGCTGGTGGCTGTTAGCCCCCCGCTCGCGCGTTGCTTGAGTGATCGATTCAGATAACTTGCTACACTATACGCCGGAGGTTGAAGCTATAGACGAGGTTGAAATGGTATTGTGATTTGTGACATTGTTGGCATTTGTGAACATTTGAGATTTGTGAACAATGAAGTTATAGACGAGCTGTTAGGTGGTTGGGGGATTAGCCCGCCACGCACCGTCTAGAATGGCTAGAAGTTCTAGCCCCCCCTAGAACCTCTAGCACTAGAAGCCAACAGCCAACAGCCAACCGCTAACACCTAACAGCTAACCGCCACCAGCTTACTTCATTTCTCCAATCGCCTTGAAGTAGTCGGAGACCATTTCGCGGTATTCGGCGGGGGCTTCGTCCGGAGTTGCCGCCGCAGCCTCGTCAGCCGATTCCGTGGCGCTGGTTGCGCCCATATCGATACCGCTGACACCGTTTTCGAGCGAGGTGTAGGTGGTGCGCAGTTCCTGACGGATCTTCTTGCTCAACTCGTCGATCTTCTTGGGCGAGGCATTCTGCTTCTGCAGCATGTCGCGCAACTGGCTCAGTGCGACGACCTTGCCCAGCCCGTAGGTCGGCAACCCGTTCCGTTGCGCCGTCGCGTAGGTCGTCTCGTAGTTGCGCGTCAGCTGGGAGTTGGTCGTGCTCTGGTCGGACTCGCCGACCTTCGTGTCCTGGCGTTTCGCGCCCTGCCCCCCTTCCATGCCCCGATTCTGGGAGTAGCCGGAGTTCTTGCCGCCACCGGTCGCCACGGCGTCGGTGTGTCCTTCTTCCTCCACATCACCAGACTGGCTGGAGTCCTTGGTCCTGCGCTTTTCGATGTTCTTGTCGCCCTCGCCGATGTGCGCGGTGCGTCCCATGAACTCACCGTCGGACATTCCCTGGCGACCGGTTTGCGAGCGTCCGTCCTGATCCTTGTGGTCCGGCTCCTGGTTGCCCGATTTTCCGGCGGCGCTGTAATCGACCCACTCGCCTTCCTGAATGCCCCAGCCCATGTCGGGGTTGGCAGCTCCCTGGTTGGTCATGGAGTCGTCGGCCTCCTTCGCCAGTTCCTCCTCCTGCTCCAGCAAGTCACCGACGATATCCTGCAGTTCTTCGGGCATCGTCACCTGACCGATGGGTGCCTTGAACTCCTCCTTGTCGATGTTCTCCGTGTTCGCCTTCCGGTTATCGGGGTTCTCGAAAAGGAACTCCTCCATCTCGTCCGCCTTCTCCCCCGTCGCCGCGAGAAGATCCAGCAGGAAGTCCTCCTTCTGCAACCCGATTTCCTGCACGGCGTTGGTGGAAGAACCTTCCGCCTGCTTCATTTCCTCGTAGGTCTGGTAGGTATCCGTGACCAGTTCGTTGACCGCGTCCAGGTCGGGCATGGACTGGAGGTCGGTCGCCACCTTCAGCATCGCCTCAGCCATCTGCTCTTTCAGTTCCGCGATCTCCTCCAGCATATCCTCGTCCAGCTTCTCCGTCTTGTCGCCCTGACTACCGGTGGCGCGCAACGCCTCCACGATCTTCTGCTGGATTTTTTCCAGTTTCTTGATGGTGTCGGCGGCTTCCTTGATCGTCGCCTTCGCCTCTTCCTGCTGCGTGGCGGCAACTCCGTCCCGGTGGTCTTTCAGCATGGCGCGCAACTCGTCGATGCTGTTGGTCATGCGAATCTGCGGCGGGATCGACTGCTTGAAATTCTCCGACGCCATCATCTCGGAGATCTCGTACATCTTGTCCTTCAGCTTCATCTCGTTCGCCTTGTCGCCGATCGATTTCATAATCGCCGCGAAATCCTGGTCGCCCGCATCCTCGCGAGCCTGGGCGTAACAGTATCCGATCATCGCCTCCATATCCTGCGCCAGGTTGTCCTGCGTATCGACGATTCCCTCCGGCAGTTCCGAGACGTTGTTCTGGATCGCGCGTCCCGTCGCCCGGATGTTGGCAGTCTGCCCCTTCTGGATACCGTCCAGGATCGCGATCAGTCCCGCCTGCGTCTGGGAGATCTCGCCTTTCGCCATGCTCTTCTCCGCGAATCCGAGAAGGGTCAGCACCTGCTGTTGCGCCTCGACCGCCTGTTTCGCGTTCTCGTCGCGGTCTTCCGGTTTTCCGGTGGACATCCTCGTCAGGCGGGTGATCGCCTCCGGGATCGGTCCGGCAATCGCCTTGCCGAGCGCGACGCGCGCCGAACCGATGGATTCGTCCTTCGTGCGCGAAAGCGTCAGCGCATACTCCCGAATCTCCGTCTCCTTCTGCCGGATCTCGCCCCACGCATCCTCATCGAAGGTCGGCAGCGACGACTGCAACTGCTTGGTTCCCGACAACGCCGCCTTCTGCTTGGCGAGCAATTCGCCGAGATTCTTGCGCGCCTCCGCGCGGGCCGCCTTGGCGGTAAAGACCTGGTTCGAGAACGTGGTCATCTGGAAATTGATCAGCTGGCTGACGGCGCGGTGCGGCTCTTGCGCGGTGTCGAACGCCACGACGCGCAACGAGGAGTTGAGGTCGATGTCCTCCAACGCCCCTTTCCAAACCTCCGTGAACTCTTTCTTTCCGGCGAGGTCCCATTCCTTGATGATCTCGCCCTCGGCAGTCGCCTTGGCGCCGCGCTTGACGCGCTCGACCCGAATCTTGCCCAAGCCGTACTCATCCGCGCAGGAGAACTGCACGACGGGCGCGGCGCTTGGCGGCAGGGACGCCTTGGCGCCGGAGGGGGAGATCAACTGGATTTCCGGTGCACCGTCGGGAATCAGGGTGAAGCGCACGGGTACGCTCATTTCCATGTCGTACTGGTCCGTGGCGCGGAGCGTGAAAGACGCGCCTTCCGAGATCGTGACCGCCCCCGTCAGCAGGACCTTGTCCGCTGAGGGTTGCAACTTCGACTCCTGTTTCTCGAACAGGATCGAACCGCCGGTCACCGCACGGTTGCACGTGGCCGCGACGCGCACCTCAGAACCGACGGGGATCGAGATCGCGTTGGTCAGCACGTTTTCGGTGCGCGGCTGCAACCGGGTGTACTGCGGCGGGGTAATCGTCAGCGAAAGATCTTGCAGGGCGAGCGGGGGAACGCTATCGACCTTGTACAGGTCGGTCGGATACGCGTCGCCCACATGGAACCGGTATTCGACGGAAGAGGAGACTTTCGAGACCCGGTAGGAGAAGGCCTCCTCCTTGTCGCTTTCCTGGAACGAGCCGATGCGAATCGTAGATTTCCGGTCGTCGGCGGGAATCACATCCACGTCGATCGTCTGACCCGCGTGACCGCTCGCCTTGACCGTCAGGTCCACGCCGTCGCCCTGCACGATCGTTCGGTTGCCGGGCAGCACGGCAATCACCTTCGCGAACATCGGGGGCTGGATGTTCGCGTACGGCTGCGCCACACGCCGCATGGCGATGAGCCAGGCGTTGTTGCTCAAGAGGAAGTTCGGGACGGCGAGCAGGACCAGGATTCCAAGAATCGCCAGACCGCCGCGTTTGCGCCAGGTCCTGTTCTTGATCTCCTGCAGGGGAATCGAATGGAACCCCGGCACGCCGGACTTCAGATAGGTGCGCAGCCACGGCGTCTTGTCCTTCTCCTGATCGAAGAGGACGCAGTTGATGAGGTGGTTGTCGAGCTGCGGGAATTTCTGTTCCAGAAAGGCGGCCACGCCCGCAGGGGAACGGCGGTGGCGCAGCATCCGGACCAGGAAGACGAAACAGGCGAGCGCGAGCGCGAGCCAGACGCCGGAAAGAATCCAGCGGCCGAACCCGCGCGGACGAAGCCAGACATCCAGCGCGGTCAGGAGGCCGAAGGCGAGCAACAGTCCGCCGACGCAGCCGAGAAAGACCTCAAACGCCTTCCAGCGGTTGATCTTTCCGTTGATTTGTTCCAGTTCCTGATCTAAGTTGGACATGGGCTTCTCCTTTCCCGCCTGAATCGCGGATTACCGTATGAATCCCCTACGGGGTGAAGTGAACGGCCAATAGACAAAGGTCGCGGGCCCCAGCAGATTGTGCTCCGGGACGGGACCCCAGAACCGGCTGTCGAAACTGTTGCCGGAGTTGTCCCCCATCGCGTAGTACTGGTCGGAGAGCAAGGTCACGGTATCCTCCTGACTGGCGAGGCTCTGTGTACAGTACTTGTTTCCGCCGGCCGGCTGGAATCCCGCGTAGGGCGGGCTCTTCTCCCACGGTTGCGCACGCGACGAGATTTGCGCGACCCGCTCCGGCTCCGTCACCTGCTTCCCGTTCACGAACAGGTTGGGCGTCCGGATCTGGAGCGTCTCATTGGGAAGCCCCATCATGCGTTTGATGTAGTGCGTCCCCTGCTGCACCACCGTGCGGCTGCCATACGGAGTCGGCAACACGCCGACGCCCGTCGTCTCGAAGACCATCACCTCGCCGCGCCTCGGATGCCGGAAGTTCCAAATCCAGCGGTTCACGAAAACGAAGTCGCCCGAGTGGACGATACCCGACCAGAGAACATCCCCCTCCCGGACATACTTGCCGCTGGTCAGCCCGTTCGGCAGGTAATGCGAACCGTTCATCACATCGGTGGGGACGTGATGCGGTTCGCCCGCCACCAGAAGCGTAATGTACCCCGGCTTCATGTACTCCTTGGAATCGGTGAAGGAGATCGTGCCGTTGACCTTCGCGGTGACAATATGGAAAGATTCGCCTGTCACGAGCCATTTGAAGAACTTCAACGGCTGGCGGTCCAGGAACGTGCGCTGGTCAGCCGGGATGGTCTCGGAGTGGATTCCGTACAGCGTCGGCTGCATGGAGCCGGTCGGAATCTTGAACGGCTGGTAGAAATAGGCGCGGAACGCCATCGCCACGCTGATCGCCACCACGAGCACATCGAAATTCTCACGGAATCCCGCGAATTTCTTCGGCGGATTCAGCCGATCCAGACATGCTTCCAGTTCCGTCCCTACACGCTCCAGCTCCTCCTGAGAGCCGTGCGGATACACGGCTTTCACGGAGGCGACAGTCTGATCAATCGCCTGGAGATCTTCCGCAGGGAGGATATCCTCGTGCCCGGCACGAAAAGTCTTCATCTGGTGCAACAAGGCCTTGACTTGCTTCCGCACCTTTCTGGTTTGAAAAAATCCCATAAGTTCCCTTCCGTAATACGCCCGTAATTGTAGCAAAAAACCAAACGCTGTTCAATGCACAAAGTTAGGCTGAGAAGTGGCGGCTTTGCCGCCTAAGTGGCCCTACGGGCCTAAATGGGGCTGGCGCCCCTAAGTTGACTTGGCGGGGACTCGTCTCGCGTCTCATGTCTCGCCTGTCGCGTGTCTTTTTCCTCACCCGGAAAGCGGGGAATTCGGGGAAGCGACACTCTTTACGGCGGCTTATCAATTTAACCATTTCAAAGCGTAGCGATTTAATTTTCCCTGCTTTTCATCGGCACGTCAATTTAACTGTTTAACGCGAAGCGATTGAATTTCCTCACCCCGTCGCGACCGCATCACGAAAATTTCATGCTGACGCAGCGCGGAATGTTTGCTAGACTTTCCCCATCTGAATCGTAAGAGAAAGTGAGTACGAGGTATGAAAAAACGTCTTGTCTTTTTGGGTGTTTTGTTCCTTTCCGTCTGGCATGTTCACGCGGAGAATCCGGCTGTCGTGGACCGGCGGATCCGAAGTTACGTCATGCCGACGCGCGTCGTCTGGACCTCCGCCAATACGGCCAGCTCGACGGTGGAACACGCGGAGGTGTTGTTGTCCAAGCGCTACGGACAGGTGCCGGAGGGCGAGTTCTCGAAGGGTTCGGGATGCGTTCTCTCCAACCGGGGCGAAGCCCCTTCCATCCTGCTGGATTTCGGACGGGAGATTCACGGCGGCGTGCAGATCGGCGTGGGTGCGGGCAAGATGAAGAAACAGCCGCGTGTCCGCGTTCGCACGGGCGAGTCCGTGGCGGAGGCGATGGCGGAACTGGGCGAGCGCGGAGCCTGCAACGACCACGCGATCCGCGACGGCGTGATCGACCTTCCCTGGATGGGGAGCCGGACCATCGGGGACACGGGATTCCGTTTTGTCCGGCTGGACGTCCTGGACGAGGGGACGATCCGGTTCGAGTCCGTCCGCGCGGTCTCCATCATGCGTCCCATGCGCCAACTCGGCTCGTTCCGTTGCAGCGACGAACGGCTGAACCAGATCTGGAAGACCGCCGCGCGCACCCTCCACCTCTGCTGCCAGGATTACATCTGGGACGGCATCAAGCGCGACAGGCTGGTATGGCAGGGCGATATGCACCCGGAGGTGATGGCCGCGATGCACGTCTTCGGAACGGAAGCGCGCGAGGTCATCCAGCGTTCCCTCACCTACATGCGCGAGACAACCCCCGCCAACAAGTGGATGAACACGATGCCCGCCTACACGCTGTGGTGGATCCGTTGCCAGCGCGACCTCTGGTTCTACACGGGCGACACCGCCTTCCTGAAAGCGCAGCATGCGTATCTCAAGGGCGTTTTCGCCAATCTGGACAAGTTTATCGGCGCGGACAACCGCTGTACCCTGCCCGGATTCCTCGACTGGCCCACGCAGCACAACCAGCCTGCCGTCAAGGCGGGCGTACACGCCCTGATGACATGGGCGTACCATGACGGCGCGGAACTCGCCCGCGTCCTCGGAGATGCGGAGCTGGAGGCGAAATGCACGGAAGGCGAGAAACGGTTGCGTCTCTACCGCCCCACGCCCGAAAACAGCAAGGCCGCCGCCGCCATGCTCTCGCTCTCCGGCCTCTCCGACGCGGCGGCGATGAACCGCGAAATCGCCAAGGGCGGCGTCAAGGGGGTCTCCACGTTCTACGGTTACTACATGATGGAGGCGCGCGCGAAAGCGGGCGACATTCAGGGCGGCATCCAAACGATCCGCGACTACTGGGGCGGGATGCTGGACATGGGCGCGACGAGCTTCTGGGAGGACTTCAACGTGGCCTGGACAAACAACGCGTTCCGGATCGACGAACTGCCCGTTCCCGGGAAGAAGGACATCCACGGCGACTTCGGCGACTTCTGTTATGTCGGTTTCCGCCACAGCCTCTGCCACGGCTGGTCGTCCGGGCCCTCCGCCTGGCTGATCGAGCACGTGCTGGGCGTGAAGCCCGTCGAACCGGGATGCTCCGTCCTGGAGCTGAAGCCGTTCCTCGGAACGCTTGCCTGGGCGGAAGGCGACTTCCCCACCCCGCACGGTTCCGTCCATATCCGTTGCGAAAAACAGCCTGACGGCACAACCAAGACGCAAGTCTCCACGCCCAAAGGCGTGAAGGTTATCCACAAGTAGGCGGGCGCTTCGCGCCAGCTGAGAAGCGGAGTGGCTGACAAGAAAGAAGGCAGTAGGTTGTAGGCGATAGGCAGCAGCAGATCGCGTACCCATCTTACCCAAGGAAGACAGATGAAACAGATCATACTCTTTGCAGGAATCGTGAGTGCGGGGTTCCTCGCTTTCGCCGCGCCACGCGAAGGAATCGTGCCGGAAATGAAGGACTTTCGCGCGCCCGTGAGAGAAATTCGCGAGTTCGTCCCCGGATTCCTCTGGGTCGAAGCGGAGAATTTCTCGGACTATGGCGAATGGCGGCTGGATACGCAATTTGTCCACAAGATGGGATCCGCGTACCTGCTGGCTGCGGGCGTGGGCGAACCGATCGCGGACGCGACGACCCGGATCCGCATCCCCGCAAGCGGCACGTGGCGCGTCTGGGTACGAAGCAAGGACTGGCTTCCCGAATTCTCCCCCGGCACGTTCACCGTCGCGCTGAACGGGAAACGGTCTCCGAAAAAGTTCGGCGCATCCAAGAAGGACTGGGGATGGGAGAACGCCGGTGATTTTGTATTGAATGAAGGGGAATGCACGCTTGCGCTCTGCGACCTTTCGGGGGCGTTCGCTCGATGCGACGCGATTCTCCTGACGCACGAACTCGCCTACGTTCCCGCTGCGGACTTCGCAGCCAACGAGGCGGAACGCCAGCGTCTTTCCGGCTTGCCGAAAACCATTGAGGACGGCGGCAGCTTCGACGTGATCGTGGTCGGTGCGGGCTGCGCGGGAATGGGCGCGGCGGTTGCCGCCGCCCGCACGGGTGCGAAGACGGCGCTGGTGCAGGATCGTCCCGTCCTGGGCGGCAACGCGAGCGTCGAATGCGGAATCGGAACGGACGGCGCGAGCGTGAGCCACCGCAACGCGCGAGAGACGGGACTGAACGAGGAGGCGAACCTGCTGCGGTTGCGCGCGCCGGAACCGAAGACACTGAGCCACGCCTACCGTCTGCAGGCGGAGGGAGAGAAAAACCTCGCGGTGTTTTACAACCAGCGCGTCATGGCCGCCGAGAAAGGCGAGGACGGCGCCATCCGCGCCGTCGTGGCCACGGACACGCTGACATTGCGCAAGACCCGATTCCGCGCCAAGATGTTCATCGACTGCACGGGCGACGGCTGGGTAGGCTATTTCGCCGGAGCGAAATACCGTTTCGGACGAGAAGGCAAGGACGAATTCCAAGAGGAGATCGCGCCGGAGAAACCAGATCTGAAAACCATGAGCGGATGCATCATGGGCGATGCCTGCATCGGGTACCGCGTGGTTGACAAAAAGAAACCGGCACCCTACCAAACACCGGCTTGGGCCGACATCTTGCCGCCCGGATTCATCCGGCACATTCGCGGCTTCCACGGAGGACAGTGGTGGATGGAACACCCGGGAACGTTCGACGACCTGGAAGATCCGGAGCGGGCGCGCGACGAACTGATCCGTATCTCCTTCGCCTACTGGGGATGGATCAAAAACGGGTGGGAGAGAAAAGCCGAAGCCGCGAACTTCGCGCTTTCGTTCGTCCCGTACAACGACGCGCGCCGGGAGACGAGGCGGTTGATCGGCGACTACATCCTCACCGCCAACGACGTGCAGTCGGCCACGATGTTCCCGGACCGCATCTCCTACGGCGGCTGGCCGATCGACACGCACGATCCCGAAGGGATTCAGAACCCCACCGGAAACGGGTACTATTCCAAGCACCCGCCCGCCCCCATCTACAGCATTCCCTACCGTGTACTCTACTCCGTCAACGTCCCCAACCTTTTCTTTGCGGGACGTTGCCAAAGCGTCACGCACATGGCGTTGGGAACCGTGCGCGTCCAAGCGACGCTCGCGACGCTCGGACAGGCCGCCGGTACCGCCGCCGCATTGGCGTTGCGGCACGGGGTCTCGCCTCGCGAATACGGAAAGAAATACATCGGGGAACTCCAGCAGCAGCTGTTGAAGGATGACCAGTACATCCCGCAACTGAAAAACGAGGATCCGGCGGATCTCGCGCGCGCCGCGACCGTGACCGCGTCCAGCACCTTGCGGAACCCGCAGTACGGGCGGAGAGAGGCCAGGATCAGTTCCAAGCCGGAAGGCATCCATCCGCTGAATATGCCGCGCGCGGTCTGCATCCCCTTCGGGCAGAACAAGCGTCTGGAAACGCTCAACCTGTACCTGATCTCCCACGCGGACACACCCGTTGAGCTGGCGGTGAAACTCTACGGGACCGCCACCGCGAAGGATCTGAACGGCGAAAAGCGGGAGCTGGCGACGATCCGCGCCACGATCCCCGCGAAACAGAGCGGCTATGTCCCTTTCCCCGTCCGGCAAGAGTTCGACACGCCCTTCCTGTGGGTGGTTCTTCCGCCCCATAAGTCGCTCGAATGGGCGTTGTTGAAAACCCCGGTGGAGAACGGATTCCGCGCCTGGGGCGGTAAGCAATGGACGGTCGTGGGTAACCAGCAGTACGCGTTCTTCACCGACCCGCCGCTCAACCTGCCGGTCTTTTACAAGCCGGAGAACGTGATTGACGGCGTGACGCGCCGCACGGCGGGGGAGACGCACCTGTGGGTTTCGGAGATAGGCAAACCCCTTCCGCAATGGATTGAGTTGGACTTCGGCAAGGTCGTGGAGGCGCGCGAAGTGCGGTTGACATTCGACACCAACCTGACGCCCACGCGTACGCCGGGACCGATGCCGCGCGAGTTGGTTCGCGCCTACACCGTGGAGGGATGGAACGGAACCTCGTGGAAGACGCTGGCGCGGGAAGAGGACAACGGATTGCGTCTCCGTTCGCACCTCTTTGAACCGCAGAAGATCTCGAAACTTCGCGTCAACGTAACGAAAACACACGGGGATCCCTCTGCACGGATCTTCGAAATCAGGGTCTATTGAAAATGAGAGTGAAAAAGCTACTTTCGGTTTTGGGGCCGGGAATCTTCGCGATCGGTTACACGATCGGCACCGGCAGCGTAACGGCGATGGCGACCGCCGGGGCCAAGTATGGGCTGCAACTGCTCTGGGTCCTGTTCCTGAGCTGTCTCTTCTCCGGACTTCTGATGGACGCCTACGGACGTTTCGCGGTCGTGACGGGAAACACCTCGCTCCAGGGAATCCGCAAGCACCTGCCGTGCGGCAAACTCCTCGCGATCCTGATTTTCATCGGCGTATGCATGGGACAGTACACCTGCATGGGTGGAATCCTCACGCTCTCCTCCGGCGCAATCGTCGAGATGTGTTCGCTCTTCTCTCTCTTCTTCCCCCGCAGCCCGGGGGAATACCACTTGATCGCGCTGGGAGTTGCCGCCGCGATCATCGCGGTGATGTTCTCGCTGATGCTGATCGGGCGCTACAGCTTCTTCGAAAAGCTGCTTGCCTTTTTCGTGATGCTCATGGGGCTGACCTTCCTCGTCTCCATGTTCGTCGTCTGGCCGGACGCCGAGGTGATGAAGCGCGCCCTACCGCCCGCCGTACCCCATGACGCGGCCTCCCTGCTGATGCTCGCCTCGTTTGTCGGCACGACGATGGCCGCACCGACTTTCGTGACCCGTCCGCTTCTCTTGCGCGAGAAAAACCTCGGCGTGGAAAATCTGGGCGAGCAACGCGCGGACGCCGTCTTCTCGGCAAGCCTGATGTTCGTCATCAGCGGCGCGATCATGTTCGTCGCGACCGGTGCGTTGTTCGCCCACGGCAAGGAGATCGTGAAGGTGCTGGATATGGCGCACACCCTCCAGCCGCTGGCGGGACGTTTTGCCGTCGCGCTGTTCATGGTCGGCACGTTGAGCGCGGGACTTTCCTCGATCTTTCCGATTATGATGGTCGCCCCGCTTCTCCTCTCCGATTACCAGTCGGGAAAGATGGAAACGAAAACGGCACGCTTCCGCGTCCTCTGCCTGATCGCATCCCTCTTCTCTCTGCTTGTCCCGGCGCTCGGAAACAATCCGATCCTGATCACGATCATGGCACAGGTCTCGAACGTGTTTGTTCTGCCCCTGACGATCCTCGCCATCTTCCTGTTGCTGAACAACCGCAAAATCATGGGCAGATACAAGGCCGGCGTCGGTACCAACATCGGCCTGATCTTCGCCTTCCTCTTCGCCTGCGCCGTCGCCTACACCGGCTACAAGGCGCTCGCCCTGACCATCACCCGCGGCCTGTAAGGGGAAGCGGGAGAGGCTGAGAAGCCGGGTAAGCATTGCGGTCGCGACGGGGCGCGACCCTCCCGCTTTCCGGGGAGAAAATTAAATCGCTTCGCTTTGAAATGGTTAAATGGTTAAATTGATAAGCCGCCGAAATACAGGGAAAATTAAATCGCTTCGCTTTGAAATGGTTAAATTGATAAGCTGCCGTAAAGAGTGTCGTTTCCCCGAATGTCCCGTTTTCCGGGTGAGGAAAAGACACGCGACACGCGAGACATGAGACGAGTCCCCTCCCCGCTTCTCAGCCTTTCAGCAGGCGCGAAGCGCCCTCCCGCTTCCCCTCACCGTCGCCACACGATGGTCAGTTCGCCGCGGCAGGGACGGATCGCCTCGCCTCTGCCGAGGAAGGATTCCCAGACGGCGGCGGCGGGTGTACGCGGCGTGAGCAACAACACGGAGGCGACGGCACCGTTCGTATCCACCTCGACAGAGAAGGAAACAGAACCGTTTTCCGCCTTCAGCTGTTCGTCATCGGGATGCGGGAATCGGAACGATGCCGAACGAAGTTCCGGAGAGAGCGTGGCAAAAACACCTTGTGGCGGCGGCGGCAACTCCTGCCGTCCCGAAAACGATACGGTTGGGGGAATCAAGAGCTCGGATGTCCGTTCCGGCAACGGATGAACGGGATCGGGTGACCAAGAACCAGGGTACGCAACATTGTCCGTCCAGTCCCGGTGAGGCGGAAGCCGCTGTCCCAAATCGACCCAGTCCACCGCGAAATCGTTGGTCGTGCCATCGGTCGGAGAAAGGAAAAAACGGGTCTCCCGGAAAGCCTTGCGGGCGTCCTCCGGGGTGAGGGTCACATACGCGGCGGAGAATGCGCGAGGCGCGGCGGCGGGAGGACGAGGTGTCTGCAAAACCTGCCAGGTCAGCCAAGAGAACCAAACCAGGCAACCGAACAAGACGAGAAGCTGCCCCCAGTAACCGAACGGCGGACGAGGCCGTTGAAGCCACGTCATCCGTTTTCGCAGTTCTTTCCGTTCCGATCGCGTCATCGTTTGATTCCCAGACTCTCGGCG
This sequence comes from Kiritimatiellia bacterium, assembly GCA_017450695.1. Classification (GTDB taxonomy): domain Bacteria; phylum Verrucomicrobiota; class Kiritimatiellia; order RFP12; family UBA1067; genus RGIG8368. The sequence continues at coordinate 24,122 of JAFSTA010000089.1, forward strand.
TTTCCCGAATGGTTCTTCCGTGAGTTCCGTGTACTCCGTGGTTTTGAAATCACCGCTCCTGTACATTCCGTGGTTATCCAGTACCCTCATTCCGGCTTGACGGCAATGTTCACCCTCTCGATTCCCACCTCATGCGCCAAATCGACAAACCGCACGACATCCCCGTGCGGGATCCGCTTATCGACCAGCAGCAGAAACTCCCCTTTCTTCTGCGAAGACGCCATCCGTTCGCGCAAGAGTTCCCCGAGAGAAGTCCGCTGTTCCGGATCGAGAAGCGAAAAACGGTCGTCATCGAAAAAGACCAGCGTCTCCTCCGCGCCCGGCAGGTCACGAGAGACAGGCAACATCAACGCGGTGAGACTCGCCGCCGCGCCCCCCGTAAGGGGCGCGCGCGGCAACTCGAAAATCACGCCGGGGGCGATCGAAAGCCGATCGTGGGAGACATACAGCAAGGCGGCTACCAGCAACACGCCCAGCCACGGCGCAAAAGAGAGAAGCACATGGATCCAGTTCGATCCATAGTGATATCCGGTCCGGTGTCGGCGAACCACCACGCTAAGATTCTCCCGCATACGACCCCTCAACAAAAATCCCCGGCAAAGCCCTTAGGCCCGCCGGGGTGGAAAATGGTGGTGGGGCTAGGATTCGAACCTAGGAAGGCATCGCCAGCAGATTTACAGTCTGTCCCGTTTGACCACTCCGGAACCCCACCGGTTTCGTAAAGAAAGGTCTATTATTGCTGATTTTAGCAGCACTGTCAATCCTGTTTTTGAAAAATTTTGTGTTTGTGTTCCGCGCTGGGGACAGCGCGTGGCAAAACCCGACTGCCTTCCCCGCCAAGTCAACTTAGGGGCACCAGCCCCATTTAGGCCCGCAGGGCCACTTAGGCGGCACAGCCGCCACTTATCTGCCTCCCCGCTTCCTTTCCTTTTGGATTGCCCCAGCGGTATCAAAATGCTATCCTTTTCGCAAAGGAGACATGATGAAAAGTTTGCTGTTGTTCGTTGTGGGATTCGTTGCCTGTTCGGTTTACGCATGGAAGGTCCCGAGTTGGGATCCGCGCCTCACCGAAGCCGGCGCCGTGCAGGAGTTCGTCAACAAAACGTGGTGCGGTCACGTGCAGGGCATGTGCGCCAATTCCAACGCGCTCTATTTCGCCTACCACACGCAGATCGTCAAGACGGACTGGCTGGGGCGTCTCATCAAGCGGGTGGAGGTCGTGCGCCACACGGGCGACATCTGCCTCTGGAACGGCAAGTTGTACACAGCGCTCTGCCACGACGATACCGGGCACGGACGCGGACGCATCCAGGTATTCGACGAAGACCTGAACTTCATCAAGGAGACATCCTTCGCCCGTCCAGCGGACGGCATCACCTGCCTGAACGGCGTCCTGTATGTGGGGCTGGGTCCGGCGGGAACGAAAGAACAGCCTTTCCGCGGAAACTGGTACGGGAAGTTCAACGCCGAAACACTCGAACCTCTCTGTGAACCGTTCCGACTCGACCACGGTTATGACTGTTGCGCGGGGGTCCAGAACATGACCTCGGACGGCACGTACATCTACGCCAACTACTACTGCCCGGACGAAACCGCAGACACGCCCTGCCTCCTCGTCTTCGACAAGGACATGAACGTGAAAGGGGCGCATCTCTTCGGTTGGCGGCAGGGACTGGATGTCGTGCCGGGCGGCAAAGACGGCGCCGTGCGTTTCATCTACTGCACCACGATCAACTGGATCGGCGGTTACAAACACCAGCTCCCCGTTCAGGCGCTCATCCAGTTCGCCGAACTGAAAGACGGCAAAATACGGGACATTTCCCGCCACTGCATCTTCCGTACGCCCCTCGACCGCTGAGCGGGTAGCTTTTAGCGGATAGCGGGTGGTGGGTGGTGGGTAGCGGGCGCATTTTCCATCCCTTTTTGGCACACAGCGCCTCGCTTCACTCGTTGGCGGACCCGTAATTTTTTGCTATTTTTCTCTTTCCGAAAACTCTATAATGAAAGGCAACGAAAGGGGTGATTCATGGGAAGCATTTTTAAGGCGTATGACATCCGCGGCATTTACGGCGCGGATCTGACTGACGAAATCGCATACAAGATCGGGCGCGCGTTTGTCACGCTGGTCGGATGCAGGAACGTGGCAATCGGGCGGGACATCCGTCCTCATTCCGAGCCGCTGTTCGAGGCGTTCGCGCGGGGCTGCACAGATCAGGGGACGAGCGTCATTGACCTCGGGCACGTCTCCACACCGATGTCCTACTTCGCCAACGGCAGACTACAGACGGACGCGAGCGTGATGATCACGGCATCGCACAACCCCGCGCAATGGAACGGCTTCAAGCTCTGCCGCGCCAATACGGTTCCGATCAGTGGGGCCACGGGCATTCAAGATATCGAGCGCATCGTTCAGGAGGAGTCCTTCAACTCGAAGGCGAGTCTTGCCGGGCATATCTCCCGGTACGACATCGCCCCGGAATACGCCGAACACATCCGCCAGTTCGCGCGGCTGTCGCGACCGCTGAAGATCGCCGTCGATTTCGCCAACGGCATGGGCATCTGGGAGGCGAAGTCGCTGGAAGGCATCTTGAGCTGGGACGGGCTGTACGACAAACCCGACGGCCACTTCCCCAACCACGAGGCGAACCCGCTCCGTACGGAAACGCTCCATGACCTTCAGGAGCAGGTGCGCAACGGACAATACGACTTCGGCGTGGCGTTTGACGGAGACGCCGACCGCGTCGGTTTTGTCGATGAAACCGGCGAGATCATCTCGATGGATCTGATGACGGCACTCATCGCGCAAGACATCCTCTCCCGCCAGAAAGGCACGATCTTCTACGACCTTCGCAGCAGCCGGGTGGTCAAGGAAGTGATCGAGAGCGCAGGCGGCAAGGCGATGATGAGTCGCGTCGGTCATGCGTTCATCAAGCAGCAGATGCGCGACAACGATGCCCTCTTCGCGGGCGAACTGAGCGGGCACTACTACTTCAAGGACAACTTCACGACCGAAAGCGCGGCACTTGCGGTACTCTCCGTCGCCAACCTCGTCAGCGCATCCGGACAGAAGCTTTCCGAGCTGGTCCAGCCGTTGCGCAAGTATTTCGCGAGCGGCGAAATCAACACCCGCGTCAATGGCGACACGAAACCGATCCTCAACAAGCTCAAGGCCAAGTACATCACGGCGCACGAGTTCGAGCTGGACGGCGTCAGCATCGAGTTCCCCGACTGGTGGTTCAACGTCCGCTGCTCGAACACGGAACCGTTGATCCGCCTGAATCTGGAGGCGGACACGCAGGAGAAGATGGAGCAGAAGCGCGACGAGGTGCTGGACATCATTCGCGGAAACTAACGGGAGAGAAACACCATGCAAAACGAACACGTCTATCGGGAACTGTTGGAAAAGTTTGTCAAGCAATTCGGGAAGGAACCATCCGCCGTCGCGTACGCCCCCGGTCGCATCGAAGTGCTCGGCAACCACACGGACTACAACGAGGGATTCGTCTTCTCGGCGGCAATCGACTGCGGCACCTTCTTCGCGGCGGCGCCCAGCGGTTCTTCCGAATGCCGGCTGGTGGCTGCCGACCTGATGCATGAAGTAGTCTTCGACCTGCACGACATTCGCCCCGACAAGGAAAACGACACCTGGCAGAACTACGTGAAGGGTACCTTCGCCGGACTGATTGCGGGCCGTGACGTACAGGAGGGATTTCTGGGAATGTTCCTGGGGAATATCCCGTTGGGCAGCGGTCTCTCCTCCTCAGCCGCGCTGGAGATGTGTACGGGGCTTTGCCTTGCCAAGCTCTACGGGATCGCGGTCGAACCGGTTCCCCTCGCCAAGATCGGTCAGAAGGCGGAACACGAGTACGCCGGTTGCAAATGCGGACTGCTCGACCAGATTTCCAGTCTGGCCGGCAAGGCGGGAATGCTGGTCAAGACGGATTTCCGTTCTTTGGTGTACGAGACGGTCAACATGGGCAAGGACGTCTGCTTCCTGATGTGCAACACGGTCAAGCACGAGCTGGTGAGCGGCGAGTACGACCAGCGCCGCGCCGCCTGCGAGGCGGCAGCCGCGCACTTCGCCAAGGAACTGCGCCACCCGGTCACCCATCTGCGCGACGTCTCAATGGCAGAGTGGGCAATCTACAAGCGTGGGCTGGACGAAACCGTCGCCAACCGCGCCGCGCACCCGATCGGCGAGGACGAGCGCGTCCTGCTGGGTGCGGAACGGCTGAAGCGAGGCGATCTCGCGGGATTCGGGCAACTCATGTTCGACTCCCACTACAGTTCCCGCTATCTCTTCGAAAACTCCTGCGAGGAACTGGATTTCGTGGTGGATGAGGCACGGAAAATTCCCGGCGTGTACGGGGCGCGACTCTCCGGAGGCGGATTCGGCGGCTCGGTCGTCGTACTGGTCAATCCGCGCGACGCGGAAACCGCATCCGTCGCATTGGCGAACGCATACAAGGCGAAGTACGGAACGCCCTGCAACGTCAGCGTGATCCACCCGTCGGACGGAGCGCACACGCTCTAGTCCCATCCCTTTCTACAACCACACACTTAGAGGTAACAACGATGACTCAAACGAAAGCAACCAAGACAACCGTCCAGATGATCCCGTTCAGACGGTCCTTCATCTCTCCTTTCAAGGTTCTGAATGAAGTGCGGACAGCCGCGCTCTCCGGTACAACGGACGCCGTCTTTGCCGTCGCGCTGGAACGGGAGAACGGATACATCTCTCGCTACGATCTTCCCCTGCCCGCCAAGGCGGCGGATCGTCCCGAAGTTCAGCAACTCTGCGAACGTATCGTGAAATTCCTGCTTTGGTCGTCGGGCGGCTGGAAAATCATGATTTCCGGACCGCGTAAAATCTGCGCGAAAATCAAGGCCGACTACACGCTCGGCGGGACTCGGGATTTCGACGTCCAGTTCATGAGTAAGGTTTACAAAAAGCCGTTGGTCGTACAGATCAAGGCTCTCTCGCAGTTGCCTCAGACGTATGAGCGCGCCCTCCTGGTTGACACGAAAAACAACGGGTACCGGATCGGCTTCGACCTCGGCGCAAGCGATTTCAAAATCAGCGCGTTGAAAAAGGGCAAGGTCGTCTTCAGCAAGGAGTTTCCGTGGGATCCTCGCAATCAGGCGAACCCGGACTACCATTACCAGATGTTGAACGAAGGGCTGAAAGAGGCGGCATCCACCCTTCCCCGTGTCGATGCGATCGGCGGTAGCACGGCGGGTGTGGTAATCGATAACCATTTGCAGATCGCCTCCCTCTTCCGTGCAGTGGAAGAGAAGAACCCGCAGCGTTTTGCGGATGCGCAGAACATCTTCGAGCGTCTGCAAAAGGAATGGAACGTCCCGATTGAAGTCGCCAATGACGGCGATGTCACCGCACTGACCGGATTGATGACGATGGGCAAGAAGGGAATGCTGGGAATCGCGATGGGATCGAGCGAGGCTGCCGGGTTCATCGACCGCAAGGGATGCCTCACGGGACGCCTCTCGGAACTCGCCTTTGCGCCAGTTGACCTGTCGCTCTCCGCGCCCGCCGACGAATGGTCGGGGGACAGAGGCGTGGGGGCACTCGCCTTCTCGCAACAGGCGGTGAACTACATCGCGACAAAGAGAGGAATCAAGTTCCCCCGTACGATGCCTCTGCCCGAAAGGCTGAAGGTTGTTCAACAGAAACTTACGGAGTCCAACTCGGATATCTATGGGATTTACCAGACAATCGGTCTCCTGCTGGGATATTCCATCCCCTGGTATCGTGAATTCTACGGATTCGACAACCTGATGATTCTGGGACGAGTCACCTCTGGAAACGGTGGCATCATCATCATGGAAACCGCCCGCATGATTCTGGAAGACCGCTTCCCGGAACTCTTCGAGCAGGTGGATATTTTCATGCCGGATGAAAAGGCCCGCCGCCTCGGACAATCCGTAGCTGCCGCCTCCCTGCCGGAAATCTAGTTTGGACACAGATTCCTCGTTTGGGTTCTCACGTAGCGGCACCGAAGGGCGCTGGCATATTCCGTGTGTTCCGTGTATTCCGTGGTTATTTTACTTGGATACTGGAAACAATGGCAACCTTGTACCTTCCCCGCCTCGCCCCTCGACAGGACAATGAAAAAACGGCGCGTTGTTTCCAACGCGCCGTCTGTCTGCCGCCGTTATTTGAACGGGGCCAGGATGCCGCCCTGCGGCGTGGCACGGAACATGGTTCCGGACGGAGGGGGTGGGTCGGTGGGAGGGGGGCCGTCCGGACGGCGTACACAGCAGCCGATCTGGATCGTCCCGATGTCTCCGGAAAGCAGGTTCGCATAGCTGACCTTCGGCAACACCTTCGTGATTTGGATCGTCCCGAGCGGGATTTCCATCTTGCCGAGGCTCTCCCCGTTCATCGGATCGAGAATCTCTTTCCCGAAGGTATAGACGACCATCGTCTCGCCGGGGCTCAAGGACTTGCCGCCCTGATTGAGTACGATCATCCCGGTTCCCTTATCGACATCCGCGACCAGGAACGGCAGGATATTGCTCATCATGCCGTCGGCGATGTCGGAGGCCGCCAGCTGCATCAGCACCTGCGCAGACTCGTCTGCGGAGCGTCCTCCTGCCGCAAGCGCGGAGTCGATGGTGATGGTATCCGCCCACTTCAGCTGCCCCGTGGGGGCGAGCAGGACGCGGTAGGAAACCGAGCAGACCGGCGCATTGGGCGCGGCGGTGTTCTGCCCCGTGAAGGGGTTGAGCACACCGGTCGGTGTCTCCATAAACGTCACCTCCGCGCAGAGAAGATAGTCCGTCGCGAGCAACTGGTTGAGCCGTCCGAAGTCCTGCTGGGAGGCGTTCGGTCCGGAAATGCGGGCCAGTTCCGCCTGAACTTCCGTGTCGTACTTGCGGTCCAGCATCGTGAACTTGCGCGTCTGCGTCAGCTGTTCCGCCAGCGAGTTCTGGAGCATGTCCAGCAAGACGCCGGTCTGGAACTCCTTGCCCGCCACGAAGACGGTCTTCTGCTTCGTCATGAACGGCGAGATCGCCATCCGGCGGCGCAGGTTGGGATCGTTCCCGACGATGTACTGCCCGTAGATCCGGACGGAAACCGTCGATTCCCACTTCCCGCTCTGCGGGTTCCGTTCACAGGAGACGACATCGAATCCTTGGATGACACCCTTGGCGTCCAATGCCATCTGCTGCTTCAGCGAATCGGAGATCGAGAACGAACTGGATTCCTGCTGGGTGGTGATCTGCGAACGCTTCTGGATATTCACGTTCATCCCGCATTTCGACATAACCGCCTTCTGGACCGCCACGGCAACCGCTTCCTCGGCGGAATTGCCGGTCCCTTCGACCGCCACGGTTTGAATACTGCCCTCGTTCTGAGCGAACGCCACCACGGCGGCGGAGAGGGCAAGCGCAATCAGTTGATACAGTTTTTTCATTCTGGTTTCTCCCTTGGGCTAGAAGTCATAATTCTTGCCGCGACGGATTCCGGCCGGTCCCGGCTGGTTGACCGCGGGTGCAGGAACCTGCACAGCAGGTTTCGGGCGTTCGATGATCCGCTTCATGGCTTCATACTGCCCGAAGCTCCACATCCGAACCACGACCGCCAGCTTGTGTCCGTTGGCCGGGTGCACGACCACCTTCTTGCAGACCGTGCTGCGTCCGATCATCGTGTCCTGCCCGGCGGTTTCCGAAGACTTCGACACGCGGTCAATGTACTCCTGGACCTTGACCTCGGAGGGCACGCCGTTTTCGTCAAACAGGGCATCGCGGATCTTGTCCTCGCTTTTCTCCGATTCCTTCAACAGGGTGACCGAGCTGTTGATGAACATGGTCAGGTTCTCGTTGGCGATCGCCTCCGCCTGTTCCATCGCGTGATCCATCGCCGCCTCTGCCTCGTCCGCATCGGTCCCCGTGTAGGCGGAACCCCACTGCCCGAAGCTCAGCAGCGCAGGCGTACCGTTCTTGTCGAAGAACATCCGGACACCGAACTGGGAGACCAGCTCGTCGTCGCTCGGGAGTGCCTCTTCCACCGAGATTCCCGCTTCCGGACGGGAGAGGAGCGGACGCTGCTTGTACCGCAGGGCTTCCGCGATCAGTTCGGTATCCGTTCCGCCACGCAGCACGACACCCACGGCGTACTTGCCGTTCTCCGTCCAGCCTTCGAAAGTCTGGACTGCCAGAACGCCAGCCGACGCCCCCACCGCACGGTCCATCGATTTCTTCACCATCGTGTCCTGCAGGAGACGACGCTTCTCGACAACCGCTCCGACGGGAACCTTTCCCATCTCGCGGAGCTTGGCATCCAGTTCCGCCTCTTGGAGCTGGTCTGCCTTTTCCGCGATACGATCCACCGTCGATTTGATGTCGGCAGACGGCATCAACCGGTTGGATGAACGGTCGCTGAAAGTCTTCATCGACTGATTCGCTGTTTCCTTGCCGAACTTGTCCATCACATAGCCGAACAGAGCCTGCTGATAGGCGCGTTCATACGCCATCGAGCGCGAACGGTCAAAGTTCGGATCGTTCACATTCGCCATCACGCCGGCAATCCCCTTCAGGTAAATCGCGCCGGACGGAGTCGGCTCACCAAGTTTGATGCCGGTTTCTTTCAGATAGGCATCGATATCTTGGGCGACCATTCCCTTCGCCGTCGGCTTGACATGCGTGGTGACCGCCTGGTTCACCTCCTTCACGGCTTCCGCCGGAATCTGCGCTTCAACAGCTACTCCAGCCGCCGCGATGGCCTGGATGGGTGTGAGTTGCTGAACGGGAGCGGCCTCCTGCGCGTGTGCCATACCGGCAAGTGCCGTCAAGCCGAACAGGGAAACAGTCAATACGTTTTTCATGCTTCAAAACCTTCCTTGTAATGTGTGAATGATTCGTTAGTTTTCGTTCTCCACTGAATACACGGAAAATCGTTGGGAACATTCTGATTCCGTGAACTCCGTGTATTCCGTGGTTTTGAAATAACCTCGTTAGTAAATGGCGTTCCGGTCGGCACGCTTGCCGATGAAGACGCGCTTCTGCCAAAGCTCGACACCCGTCGCCGTCTCGATGAGGTGGAGGTTCAGGTTGTACTCGATCTGGCGGTCATGGTTGTCCATGAACAGCGTGCGAGAGGTGATCTCGCCGATCACAACCAGCTGCGGCTTCGCTGCCGTCTGCGCGTACCGGGCGACATCCGGATTGAAAATCAGGCACTTGCCGCTGTTGGTCAGCTCTTCGCAGAGACTGGTGTGCAACGCGCCGGAGAGCGCGCCGGTATCGCGTCCGCGACTGGTCGTGTCATCCTTGATCGGCATCACGTTGACAAGCCAGCGTCCGCCATCCGCCCGCTGCAGACGCCCCACGCTCAGCATGGAATTGACCGCCTTTGCGAGACTGCGGTTGATGTCGCGGTAATCGAATCCGGCAATGGCGCCAGCCTGGTCATTCATCTCGTCGATGTTGGTCGTCGGCGTACGGCAGCCCGTCAACGCGGTCAGCGCCACCAGCCCTGCAATCAAAAACATCTGTGTCTTCACTCGTTTTCTCCTTCCGTTGATGGAATATTCGCCACGCGGGCGAGGTTTTCCAAATTATTTTCCCCATTCGATGTAGAGGCGGAAATTGCGGACGTCCGCACGCGGGGAAGTCACCTTGAAGGAGGTGATTCCCTGGGGCATGATCGAGGCAAACTGCCACGACGAAACCAGCGAGTCGAACTGGATTCCGTCGTCATCCACCCAGATGACGCGGTATTTGAACGGCAGGACGGAACGGGTCACGTTCTGCACCGTCGCCTGAATCGTCAGGTGGTCGGAAAGCCCCGGCGCGACGCGCACGTCGTTCACGACGAGCTGTCCCCGGATGTTGTCCGCCACGATGATGCGGGGATCCAGCGGCGGATTCTGCAACGGGGCGACACACCCCGCCAAGGCGCCAGCCGTTCCAACGACCAGCAATCCGCGCATGAACTCTTTACGTGTGAATGTCTTCATCTTGTATCCTTTCTATTGCTTGTTTGAAAAGGTGATAAACTGGACGGAGGGTGACGCCGGCTGCGCGGGATAACGCACCACGACAATCGCGTTCTGGCATTGCGGCATCGGGATCGGAATCTCCCGAAAGTCCGTCCGGAGCACCAGCGTCTCGCCCGGTCGGAACGGGACGCGCTGGCAAAGCACCCGCTTCGGCAACGCACTCCACGACCGCACGTCCGCCCCCATCGAGGCGGCGGCATAAGCCGCCACGCCCACTTGCGCGAGAAACCACAATCCCCTGTTCTTGTCATCGCGCCGCGCGGCTTCCGCCAGAACGATCTGCGGCAGGGTCCGCAAGACCAGGCGGACGACCTCGCGTGAAATCGCGCCCCGCATGAAGATGTCGAACTCCGTCTTCACCAGGTGATCCACATCCATAATCTGCTCCAGCTCCAACGGACCTACCCCGCCCGCCGAAACCGAATACCGCGAGGAGGCGACCGATCGCCCGACCAGCTTCGGGAAAGCCATCCCCGTGTAGAGGATGTGGTGCTGCATCGGAATCAGACCGAGCGGCAGGTGGATCTTGACCTCGTCGCGGATCGGGCACAACCCGTCCTCCACGTAAATCCACGCCTGGCCTTGCGGCTTGACGCCCTTCTCGTACTCGGCGAAGTCACGCGCCGCCAGTGCGGAACCGGGCAAAGCTCCCGAGATCTGCTTCAGGTCGCCACGCGCATTGTCGCCGTTCAGCCAACGGAAAACACCGCGCACATGGCAGGCGTAGGTGTTGAAGTAGTCTCCTTGGGACAACTGCGTGAGAACCTCTTCCTGGCTCACCTGAAGTCCACGGTCGTAACCGCACTGTTCCTGAATCGACGCCGCCAGTTGCGGCGAGGAGAGAATCGACGCGCTCAGGCTGTTATACTGCTCCTGCTTGCCCTGCGTGTGAGAACTCGCCTCATTCCGCAGTTTTTCTTCCGCCTGGGCAATCTGCTTCCGGTAGGTGTCGAGGAACTTGTCCTGCCATTCCCCCGCACGGTTCAGCTCCACGCGCGCCTCGTCGTACCGTCCGGCGGACGCATAGTTCAACCCCTTGTAGAGACTGCAGAAAATCCGTTCCTGCCCGTACCCCTCGTAGGGATAGGTCAAGTCGTTCGAGAGCGCCGCCACCGCGTGGCGTCCGCCCCGCGCCAGGGTGGATGAGGCATCGTAGAGAAGGAATCGATCCTCCGCGCGCTCCAGCGCGGACAGGCTTTCCGGCAACTTCAGCTGCCATTGCTGCGCGCTCGCCTCGTGAAGCTGCCAGCAGAGACCGTCGCTGCGATTGTCCGTCGCAACATCCTTCACGACCGATTCCGCGGCCGTGTAGTTGCCCACGCTGACGGAGTTCGCGTACGACTGCAACCGTTGCTTCGTCGTCATGCAACCGGTAAGCAGGGAAAGCGCTGCCGTCAGGAGGAGAGGCAAGGTGGATTGGCTTCGCATGATGCGGACTCCAGCCGCCGCCGGCAAGGAGGGAACCGGCGGCGGCATTCGTTGAGATTAGAAGTGGCAGTTGATAATCGGGAAGAACGGCAGCTCCGAGTTGGGGATCACGTTCACCAGCCCGATCTGCATCCCGCGGCAAGACCGCGCGTAGTTCACCAGCCCGATCTGAAGCCCCTCGAAATCCTCCGATCCGTTATAGACGCCGATCTGCAGGCCGCTCATCTGGCGGGCGTACTCGAACGCGCCGATCTGGATGCCGTCGCAGTAGTTGTTCACCACTTCCACCGCCCCGATCTGGATGCCGTAGGCGTCGCACTTGTCCTGGATGATCGGAGCGATCTGAAGCGCACGCGTGTTGCCGTTGACCACACTGTACAACGCCCCGATGTCGATACCGTCCATGTTCTCCACCTCACTGTGCAGGAGGTTCAGGCGAAGGCCGCCGACATCGACCCGTCCGGGCGGCAACTGCGCCGCGCCCACGATCCCGAGCACGAACGGCGTGTAGTAGCCGTGCCCGATGGTCGGGTGCGCCGTCGGCAGGTCACTTGCCGGTGGCACCTGATAGGTAGGCTGCACCTGATTGCTGTAAATAATCTGCGGCGCGGCAAACGCCGTGCTGAGACCGCAAGCCAGAACGGAAAGAAAACCAATCAAACGTTTCATAACGCAATCCTTTCACATGGTTGATATACACATATTGGGACAGGGAAACGGAATTTCCAAAAAAATTCACGCCTCTGTGCCAAAAACAGAAATAGTATCGCATAGAACCATACTGAGGTCAAGCCACCATGTTCAAGCGGGGCGACCGCCAGCGTGTTATGCGTGTTAGCCGGTGACGCATGTTGAGCCAGTTGAGAGGCTGACATTCGAAAGTGATCGAACGCCCCCTTGACAAGCGACGTACGTCAAGCGGGAAGAGGACATACGAACAGCTTCCACGAATCGCTTCTCAACTGGTGAGTGGCGGTATTGGCCAACGGAAAAGAGGATGAATTCCAGAGATTCGCTGGAACTCCAGTTACCTGTTTTTCATCTGCTCCGCATCCACGAATGTCGGAAGCTCGGAGGTCACGCGGTCCCATGCCTTTCGACAGGCCCCGGTGTCTTGGTTGCCTCCGCAGTATTGGACGAGGTAAAGGCGGACGCTCTTCGCGCGCCAGTTTGCCTCTCCCCAGGTCTGGTAGGCTCCGCCGTGCGAGACGGTACCGTCGCCGACATGCAGCCCGAAGCTATACGGATTCTTCACCGCTTCCGGCGTTTGCTTCCTCGTGAGTTCCGCGAACGTCTCGGGAGAAAGGATTCGTTTCCCGTTCAGCCCCGTCCCGCCGTTGGCGAGCATCGCGTAAAACTTCAGCAGGTCGGACGGCGTGGCGAAAAGCCCACCACCCGCCTCCGTGTAACGGGTATGCAGGGAGTAAGGGAACTGCAACTGGTTGACGGTGATCGCGACGGGCGTACCTTGGTCGAACCGGTACGAGGTCGCAAGCCGCGCCATCTGTTCGTCATTCGGGAAGAAGGTCGCGTCCTTCATTTCGAGCGGATCGAGAACACGTTCCTTCATAACCTTCTCGAACGGTTGTTCCGTGACCACCTCCAGAACCGCCATCGCGACATCAATCCCCCAGTTGCTGTAGCGGTACTGGGTTCCGGGATCGGATTCGAGCGGGGTTTTCGCGCCGATGGAGGCGAGTAGCCGGACGGGCCGCGCGTCGATCGGCATCGCGGGGAAGAAGGGAAGCCCGGATGTGTGCGAGAGAATCTGGCGCAACGTCATTTTCGATTTCGGTTCGCGTGTGGTCTTGCCGTCCTTGACGCGGACGGTGGCGAATTCCGGCAGGTACTTCTCCACGGGGTCGTCCAGCGAAACCTTTTTCTCGTCCAGCAGGGTCAGGAAGGTGACCGCACCGATCGCCTTTGTCTGCGAGGCGATCCAAAACAGGGAGTTCTCGGTCATGGGACGGCGCGTGGCGAGGTCGGCGTACCCGACGCAATCCGCCCGCTTCACCCCGTTCTTCCAGACAACGGAAACGATACCGGGAATCTTCCCGTTCTCGGCGAAGGACGCAAGTGCGGCGTAAATCGGAGACGCCTCATCCGCACGGCAAACGCCTGTCAGCACAACCACGCAAACCGAAACCAAAAAACAGATTTTCTTCATCGTGAATCCCTTTCGTGAAAGGAGGCGACGCATCCCACGCACGTTCCCTGCACGTACCAAGAAATCGCGGGGAGACGCTGTTCACCGTACACGCGACACTCCATTTTCCGTACGCATCACTTCGGCATTTTACTCCCAACATGACGGCGGAATCAACTGAAAAATCGTCCGCCGAAAAGTCGCGGGCGCATCTGCGTTTTTCACCGTGATCCATGTAGATGCCTGCGATACCGAAACGCGAAGATTCAACCTCACGCAAAGTCCGCCACGTTCGCAAAGGAGGAAATCATCGACGACTTCGCGGACTTTGCGGACTCTGTGTGAGACTGTGACACGAAAAATTCCGTGTTTGAGCACCACAGGCTCTTGTTGAATTACGGAGATGCGCCCAAAAGTCGCGCCCACGAGTTCGGGAGGAAAGCACGCGACACCACTACTGCCTACTCCCTACCTATAAGAGAAGGGTTAGGTTGGGTGGTTGGGTGGTTGGGTGGTTGGGGGGTGGCGCGTAGCGCCAGCTGAGAAGAAGGGAAGCTGAGAGGCTGAGAAGCCGGTGGGTATAAGTGGTTGGGTGGTCAGGTGGTTGGGTGCCACAGTTCTTAGCGGGGCATTCGGGGAAGCGGCACTCCTGCCGCTTTTCGGCGACTCGTCAATTTAACCATTTAACCATTTCAAAGCGAAGCGATTTAACTTTCCCCAATGTGGTTAGGTGGTTGGGTGGTGGTAGCGGGTGGCGTGGTAAGCCGGATACGATACGCATTGCGGACGCGACGGGGCGCGTCCCTCCCCCCCCGCCGTTTCGCAAATGTCCCGGCTCGCCCCATCCGATCCGGGAGGGTCGCGCTCCGTCACGACCGAAACCGATGGTATCGCGACTGCGGACGCGATCCATCTTGCGCAAGGCTACGAAGGACAAACAAGCGCGTCCCCCACAGTGTGGGGCAAAAGATATGCGACGCGCGACAAACGAGACACAGAACGGCTCGCAACCGCGAGCCAAATAGAAAACGTCGCGCGGTTGCGCGACGACCGCAAACGTGTTGTCGATCCGTTGTTTTGGTTGTTGTCTTATTGAAAAGAGCAGTTATGGTCGCGACAGGGCGCGACCCTCCCCTTCTCTGCGTGAGGGAAATGAAACGGTGGACAAGCGACACGCGGGATGACATCGCGACTTTCTGACATGCGCCTGTCACGTGTCCCTTCTTCTCAGCCTCTCAGCTTTTCAGCTTCTCAGCTGGCGCGAAGCGCCCCGTCTCTCAGCTGGCGCGAAGCGCCTCTGTGCATTCCCACGCGAAGAGCAGGCGCCCGGCTAGCCCTGCAACAATTCCAACATCACATTTCGTTCAGAAAGCGGGAGGTCGAGGTGGAAGCGGTAGAAAATGCCAAGGAAACGGATCAAGCCTGTCCGCACGGAATCTGGATCGGCGATCGGGAAGGGCGCGGACGCGTTGCCCATCCGAATCAGCAACTTGCGAACGCCTTGGTGCAACTGCACCATGTTGTCCGGGCGTTCCGTCCCCCGCCCCGACTGGTGTTCGCACACGAATCGTCCGGACGGCAGCGAGAAGCGGAACCAGGGATGTTCCTCGGTGTGGCAGATCGGGCAGAGTGTCAAGTCCGGCATAAACCCGATCAGGCGCAACAAGTGTGTCTCGTACCACAGAAGGAAGCCCAGCCAATCCTGCGGCTTCTCCTCCGCAAGCGCGTCCAGCGCCGTGGAGAGCAGACGGAAGACCCCGCCGGATTCCTGTGCGCCGACCGTACTGCGGGCGGTCAGGCCGCACAAATAGGCGGCCAGCGAGGAAGCGCGCCAACTGAGGCGAAGCGGTTCCCGCATACAGACAGGCCAGCATTCCCGGATCGCGTGTACGCCCTCCCGTTCCCGCCGGTAGAAGAGCAGTTCGCAGGTGTACGCGAGATCGTACTGGCCGAGAAAGGCGCTTTTCGCACGGCACGCACCCTTCACCACCGTGGTGACTTTTCCGAAACCGGGTGTCAACCAGGTGACGATGTGCGAGGTCTTCGACCACGGGTGAATTTGGAGACAGATCGCCTGGGCCTTCTCGATGAGACTGGAAGAGGATGCGGTTTCCAAGCGTTCCCTACTTCGCCGACACGGAGAACGGCGCGTTTTCGGGCGAGGTTCCCCACTTCCGGTTCGGACGGTCGCCCATGCGGATTTCGATGTTCCCGCCCTGCGCGATCACGTCATGCGAGAACCAGGTGTTTTCGCACGGCTTGCCGTTGATGCGGACGGACTGGATGTACTTCGCGTTCGCCGTCGCCTCCGGTGCGCGGAGGGTGAAGCGTTTGCCGTTCTGCAGATCGATCGTGACCTCGCGGAAGATCGGACTGCCGAATGTGTAGGTCGGCGATCCAGGCGTGACCGGATAGAAGCCCATCGCGCTGAATACCGCGAACGCGGACATTCCGCCGCCGTCCTCGTCACCGCAAATTCCCATCCGGTCGTTGCGGAACCAGGCGTCCATCAGCATCCGAATGCGCTTCTGCGTCTCCCAGGGACGCCCCGCGTAGTTGTACAGGTACGGGATGTGGAAACTCGGCTCGTTCCCCATCACGAACATCCCGACGTTCCCGGTGGAGTCCGGCAGGATGTTGTAGAACTCCCAGCGGGCGCGGTCGTACCCTTCGCAGAAGAGCTGGTCGAGCTTGTCGAGAAACGCGTCCCGTCCGCCGAAACAGGAGATCAATCCGGCGAGGTCGTGCTGCACGTCCCAGATGTAGATCCAGCCGTTGTTCTCATCGTAGTAGTCGCGAGCGCCCTGACCGCCCGAATACTTGTAGTCGAACGGCTCGATCCACTTCCCTTCCCGATCCTTCGGATGGAAGAAATTCGTCTTCCCGTTCCAGACGGTCCTGTAGTTTTGCGACAGTTTCCGGAACCGCGCCGCGTCCTCCGCCTTGCCCAGTTCCGCCGCGATCTCACCGAGGCACCAGACATCGTATGCGGCCGCCAGCGTCACCGCAATCGTCTGGCGACGTTCCCCGCCGGAAACCTCCTTCACGGTTTCCTTCTCGCCGGGATGCAGCGCGGGGAAGTAGCCGTGCTCCCACAGGAAATCGTCGAGTTCCGTCTTCGGTCCAAGATGCCACGGAATCAGGCTCCGTTCGAACAGCGTAAACTTGCAGGCCTCGTAAGCCTTCTCCAGATCGAAGTCGCGAATCCCCTTCCGCCAGGCGTCGAGGAAGATCGAGATCGTGTGCAAGCCGTTCATGCAGTGCGCGTCGCCGTTGACTTCCGGGAACGTGGGGAGGAAGCCGCCGTCCTCGTACATGCGGATGTACGAACGCAGGCATTCCGCCTGTTCGCGCGGACGCAACAACACCATCAACGGATGTTTCGCGCGGTAGGTGTCCCAAATCCAGTCGTCGCACCAGTACGGAACTCCCTTCGCGTCATGGACCTTCCCGTCCATCCCGCTGAAGTACCGTCCGTCCTCGGTGAAGTCGATCATGCGTTCGTAGCAGCGGTAGAGAGCCGTGTAGAAAACCGTCTGCTCGTTCTCGCTCCCGCCCTGTACGCGCACCTGCCCCAGCACCCTGTTCCACTCCGCACGCGCGGCGCGAGCCAAGGCGTCCAGATCGAAATCCTTCACATCGGCGTCCAGATTCTTCGCCGCCTGTTCCTCGCTGATACAGGAGATGGCGAAACGCAACAGGACTTTCTCCCCCGCCTCCTTACCGAACAACAGCACGAGCGGATGGGCTCCGCGCGTCGATTGCGATGCCGAGTAGTCAATCCGCCCGCCGTTCACCACACCCGCGCGTTGCGGCGCCGTCTGGAACTCTGCCGCCAGATAGATGTTTACGCCCTTGAACTCGTTCCACCCGGTCACCCGCTTGCCGCGAACGGTCAGTTCGCCTTTGCCGATCGGTGCGAACTGGACGGCGTGGACGGGAGCCGCCGCCTCGAAGGTCAGCGCGACAACCGCCCCTCTCCGAGCGGGCGCCAGCTCGACGGTTGTGTCGTGCGTGTCCAGAAAGATGGAGAAACGGTAGGGTTTGGCATCCATCTGGTCGTAGGTACTCGTCCAGTGCCGCACCAATCCCTCTTCCGTCCCGCTGTAGGGCAACAGGTTGAAGACCTTCCCAGAACGGTGCGAGGGAACGGTCAACCCCATCCCGCCGATGCGGTGTGTCGTGAAATCGTGATTCGGCGGATAGAACCGCAACATTCCGTTCGGCAGACCAACGGTCGGGAAGACGGGAACTAGCATGTGGCTGATCGTCCCGATCTCCGTGTTCACCCAATCCACCGGATCCTTCGCCTGCACCGGCACGCTCATCGAACAGACCGCCGTCAACAGACATCCCCACAACAGCCAGCTCATCGACTTCATTCCAGACTCCTTTCCGATTTGGCGACGGAACATCCTCGCCTACGACATGTTTTTCATCTTCCGCATGAACCACTCGACCGACAGAACCAGGATCAGCAGTCCGATCCAGAAAGGCGAATGCCACATCGACTGGTATTCCAGCTTCCGTTCCCTGCGCTCGTTCACCGTGAGGTTCTGCAGCGCGGAGCTGATCTCCTGCGCGTTCCCGTAACGTCCGCCGCTGGAACGCGCCAGCGATTTCAGGACCTTCTCGTTGATCGGCTGCAGCATCATCTCCTGAGAGGTCGCACGCACTGCGAAGAGGCAGGGCGCGGACTGGATCGTCTTTCCGTCGATCTCCACCGAAGCGACGGCCTGGTAGTTGCCCGGTTCCTCCGGGACGAACTCGGTCACATATCCCGGAATCTCCGAACCGCCCGAAACCTGAATCGTCTTGCCCTGCATCGCCAGCGGAATCGTGCGGTCGGTCGGCATCCGCACCTGACACGTCACCTTCCAGTTCTTCCGCGTCTCACTCGGCGGGATCGCCAGACGCGCCTGCAGAATCGCGGGATCGCCCACGGAGATCGTCCCCGCATCCGTGAACAGCTCCAAGAAATACTTGTCCATTTCGGTTTCCGACGGCGACATCCACTGGAGAATCTGCCGCCAGAACTTCGGGTAGGGCTTCTCCGCGCCGGGCTGCATCTGCCACCGCCAAAGGGAGTCGGTCAACACAGCCAGCACCTTGCCCTGCCCGTAGATGCGGGAGACCAGGATCGGCTCCTCGCCCGAATCGGTCTGCGCGTTCGCGAGGGCAAACGCACCGCCGGTCAGTTTCGCTCCCGAGAAGACGGAGAGGACGGGCGGCAGCTCCTGCGGCATATCCTTGTTGTTCGCGAGCGCGGGGTGGGCGCGGCCTTCCGATGTCCACTGAACGTTGAACTTCCCTTCCATCGCGGGCGCACCGGCGCGGGTGAACGGCAACAGTTTGCTCAGGTCGGTCTTGGCGATTCCGTTCGCGCCCCAAAGCTTGTGGCCACCCAGCAGGATCAGGCTGCCGCCCTTCTCCACGAATTCCAGAATCGTACGGCAGTGTTCGGGGGAAAGCGCATCCGCGTCAAAGTCGCCGAGAATGATGATCTTGTTCAGGCGCAGTTGTTCCGGCGTCAGGTCGAAACTCAACCCCTGCTGATCCCCGTAGGCGATCCATTCCTTCGTCGCCGGATTCTGGCGGTTCGGCATCTGGAAGAAGGCCAGCGGCGTGATGTCCTTGTTCGCGAAAAGCGCGCGGGAGAAATGCTTGCTTTCAAAACGCGGCACATCCTCCAAGAACAGGACACGGTTCTTCGCGTCCAGCACTTCGACGGCAAGCGCCATCTCGTTGTCGTTCGTCTGAACCTCGTCCGGCAGGATGGGAATCTTGACCAGATAGTTCTCCACGCCGACCTTCGCGTGGTTGAGCTTGAACTGCACATCGCGGCTGCCGCCCTCGGCGGGCAACTGCACGGCGATCTTCTCCGCCTCCTTGCCGTCCTTGAGGAGGATCACGGGGAAGGGTTCGCCCTTGCCGCCCTTCCCGGCGATCGTCACCGTCATCTGCGTATCCCATCCGACGATCGCGCGGTGCGGCGTATCCACGTTATCGACACGCATATCCGGATGCTCCTCGACCTCACCGGGATTTTCCAACTGAACGACATACAGCGGCGAAGGCCATGACGCCTCAGCCCAGGTGTCCTTCTTCTCGGAGGTGTCGATCCCGTCGGTCAACACCAGCACGCCCGCGATCGACTGTCCGCGCAACCGCTCGAAGAGGCGGTTGAGCGCAAGGTTGATGCGCGACGACTTTCCATCCGTCTCCAACGCGGAAACCTGATCGAGGTTGACCGGCGTCAGCAGGTCATTCTGGAACGGATAGACCTCCACGAGACACTGGGAGGTCAAACGCTTCATCCCCGGCGTCTGCAACACCGCCTTCGCCGCCTCCCACCTGTCCTTGTAGGCGGGGTCCTGGTCGGCGGTCATGGTCATCGACCCGGAGGTGTCGAGAAGGACGATGAACCGGGGCTTGACGACCTCCGTGATCGAACTTTTCTTCGCGGGCAACAGCAACACCCAGAAGAGGAGTGCGAGAAAGAGGAAACGGATGCCGAGCAACATCCCGCCCACGACTGCACGCGGCAGGTATTTCCATGCGGAAAAGAGCGTGAACGCAAGCGCGATCACAAGTCCCAGCAGGATCAGAGACCCTGGTACGCCGTGTTCAAAAACCCATTCAGCCGTTGGCATTCCGCATCATCCTTCCGCTTCGCACTCCTGTTACAACGCCCCCATCAGCAAAGACGCAAACGCGGTGATCGGGGTCGTGTCCCGATAGTTGTCCACCGTCTGCCGGACATCCTGCAGCAACCCCTGCACCTCGTTGTACAGCTTGTCGTCCGCGGAGAGTTTGCCGAGCGTCCCCTCCCCCTTCTGCAGACGTTCGGCCGCGATTTTCAGGTTCGCCACCGTCTCGTTCAGGTTGTTGTAGAGCTGGTTCTCGTCCTTCATCAGCTTGCCCAGCGTCCCGTTACCCTGCTCCAGCCGGTCCGTCACGGCCTTCAGGTTGGCGACCGTCTTCTCCAAGTCCTGATAGAGCGCGGCGTCGGAGGATAGCAGCTTCCCGATCGTGCCCTCGCCCTGCTCGACCCGCTCCGTGATGGTGCGGAGGTTGGCGACCGTCGCGTCCAAGTTGGTGTAGATACTCCCCGTGTCGTTCAACAGGCGTCCGAGCGAATTTTCCCCCACATCCACCTTCTCGGTGATCGAACGGATGTTCACCACCGTGTTGGAGAGGTCGGTGTAGAGCGTGGAGTCGCTCGACAGCAACTTGCCCAGCGTGCCCTCGCCCTGTTCGACCCGCGTGACGACCGTGCGGATCGATGTAGTCGCCTCCTGGATGTTGGTAATGATGGAACGGATCTCGTCCTGATGCAGTGACTCTTTCAGGTTCGCCACAATCTCGCCCAGGTCGCGCATCCAGTTGGTGGGCGTCCGCCCGTGCAGGATCGCGTTCTCGGGCAACTCCGCCCCCGTCCCGTCCGTCAGCAACAGATAGTTGCCGCCCAGCAGCGACCCCGAGACCACGTCCAGCGAATACCCCTCGTGCAAGACCACGTTCTTCTGGAGCAGGAGCGTGACGGAGACGCCGTCTTTCGTGATGCCGAGCTTATCGACCGAACCGATCGGGATGCCGCGCATCACCACACTGTCGCGCAGCTTCAATCCGCCGACATCGACAAACTCCGCCATGCGCTGCACCTTGCTGGTTCCGTTGACCACATCCACGCCGGAAATGATAATGGTGAAATAGGCCAGCAAAGCCAACACGCCGATCATAAAGAAACCGACAATCACCTCGGACAAAAACTCGCCACTTTTACGGGTACCCATTTCCAAATCTCCTGTGCTTCAGAAAACATGGGGTTATTTTCTCACAATCCATCGACCCCATTCAAGCGGAAAATTTGAGTAGCTTCGACCTTCCAGAATGCCACTCTATCCCCCGTCTAGGACTCGCGTAGCTATGCGCGGGCACAGAACGGACCGAGAGACAATACATTCCGCTTTCCGCGCTGGGGATACCGCATGGCAAAACCCTACAACCGATTGCCCACTCCCTACCGCCCTCTTCCCCTCTTCTCGGAACTGGCGGCGGCAGCCGCCCCTACTGGCTAACTACGTATTGCCTACGTACCGATGCGGTGGTATAATGCGTTTCGTTACGCGGGAAGTGTTCCTGCGTTATCAAACCGGAGAAAACCAACATGATGAAAAACTGGATGTCGTTGGGAACGGCCTTCGCCGCCGTTCTGCCTGTTGCGGCTTTGGCCGAAATCGTTCTCGTGCCGCGCCCTGTGAAACTGGTCGAGAAAGGTGGGTTCGCGCCTGAGAAGGTCGCCATCCGCGAGGTGGAAGATGCGTCGATCCCCGCCGAAGGGTATCGGCTTTCCGTCGCGGCGGATGGCGTCACAATCACCGCATCTGGAGCGGCGGGCAAGTTTTACGCCCGTCAGACGCTGAAACAGCTGACTTCGGACAAGAAGATTCCCTGCGTCGAAATCGAGGACGCCCCCGCCTACAGCTGGCGCGGTGTCCACATGGATGATTGCCGTCATTTCTTCGGCAAGGAAACGGTGAAGCAGGTGATGGACTTGATGGCGCAGCACAAGCTGAACCGCTTCCATTGGCATCTCACGGAAGACCAAGGCTGGCGCATTGAAATCCCCGGCTATCCCGAACTCGTCCGGTATGGCGCCGCGCGTTCCGCCAGCGTCCGGCACGGGGTCAAGGCGTCGAAAGGGACGAAGGAAGACGCGGACAAACTGAACGGGATCCAATACGGTCCCTTCTACTACACGGAGAAGGACATCCGCGAAATCATCGCCTACGCGGCGGAACGGCAGATCACGATCGTGCCGGAAATCGAACTTCCCGGACACGTCTTCGCCGCGCTTGCCGCCTACCCGGAATTCGCGTGCGTACCGGAAAACCTGGCCTCTCGCGAGCCGAGACTGGTCTGGGGGATCGAGAAGGACGTCCTCTGCCTCGGCAACGACAAGGCGATCAAATTCATGGAAGACGTGCTCGACTACGTGTGCAAGCTCTTCCCCGGCGATGTCGTACACATCGGCGGCGACGAATGCCCGCAAGTCCGCTGGAAGACCTGCCCCAAGTGCCAAGCTCGCATCCAGGCGGAGGGACTCAAGGACGAACACGGTCTGCAGCCGTGGATCACGCGTCATTTCGTGAAGTTCTTGGAAGCGCGAGGCAAGCGTGCGCTGGGCTGGGACGAGTATCTGCTGGGCGACGTTCCCAAAAGCGCCATCGGCATGAGCTGGCGCGAGGGACGCAGCGGCGCGGGACATGAACATATCTCCGGCGCGAAGGCCGCGATCTCCGGTCACGATGTCGTGATGACCCCGTGCAGCTACTGCTACCTGGACTACCGGCAGGGACTGAAGAACGATCCGTTCTTCTACATCGGCGGCAATGTCACGCTGGAACGCTGCTACTCGCTGAATCCGTGCGCGAACGTGCCTCCCGAAGCGCGGAAGCACATCCTGGGAGCACAGGGGAACAACTGGAGCGAGTACACCTGGAACGAGTATGACCTTGCCTGGAAGATGTGGCCGCGCACCTGCGCGCTCGCGGAAGTCCTCTGGCTGGGCGATGCGAAACCGCAGTTCTCTGATTTCAAGGCGCGCATGAAGACCCATCGTCTGCGTCTCCTCGGGCAGGGCGTCAACTGCGCCCCGCTGGAGTAGGGTTCGCGACAGGCGGCGGCGAGAGCCGCCGCCACAAAACAAATGGCCCACCGTGAGCACTCGCGCAGGGGTGCTTCGCGCCAGCTGGGAAACTGAAAAGAACGGCGCCGATTCCATTGGAGTCGGCGCCGTTCAAGTCTGTCAAAAACGCGGTACGCTTACGCTACTGCACGAAAGCCGTGAAGCTTCCGGAGACCGCACGGAAAGTCGCGCATCCGTTCTGGATACCGATGTAGGTCAAACCGTCAACCGCCTCGCTCACCGCTTTCGCGGGCTTCCCGTTGATGGTGACCTTCTCCCCGTTCGGGCAGGGAATCATCACGAGCGCGGTGGTGTTGGCGGGAACGGTCGCGCTATACGACCAGCCCGGTTTGGCGTCGCCGCTGACATCGATATATTCCCACGCGCTGAACACCCGGCCGTAGGGCGTACGGTAGGCGCCCTGCACCTTGCCGATGCGACGATCCGGATTCGGGTTGAGGATGAAGTTCCGGTATCCCGGCTGGGCGGGGTCGTACCGGATACCGGCCATCGTGTTGAACATCCAGTCGAGGACCGCGCCGTAGGCGTAGTGGTTGAAGGAGTTCATGCCCGCGCTTCCGAATCCCTTGGCCTTGGTGTAGGAGTTCCAGCGCTCCCACATCGTGGTCGCGCCCTGGTTGACGGAATAGAGCCAGGAAGGCTCGTTCTCCTGCAGCAGCAGGGTATAGGCAACATCCGTGCAGCCCAGCTTCGTCAGGGTGTTCAGGATGATCGAGGTGCCGAGGAATCCGGTGTCCAGACGATCTCCGTTGTCCTTGATCCGTTTGAGGAGCGCGGCTTTCGTCGCGGCGAAGGATTTCTCATCCTTGTTGAGCTGGAGCATCAGGGCGAAAAGGTATCCGGTCTGCGTCTGCCACATCGGTTTCACCGTGCCGTCCGCCTCCAGATAGGTATCCTGGAAGAGCTTCTTCGCCTTCTCGGCCATTTCGGTGAAGCGCTTGACATCGCCCTTCGCCTGAATCGCCTCGGCCATCTCCGCCATGATGCGCGCGTCCCACACATAGTAGGCGGCGCAGAGGTATTGCTGGTATTCGGGCTTCTGCGGATGTTCCGGCGGGTTGTAGGCCAGCCAGTCGCCCCAATGCGGGGTGGGGCCGTTCTTGCTCTCGATGTAATCCATGTACTTGCACATCGAGGCCCAGTTGTCACGGATGATCGTGGTATCTCCGTAAGCCTTCCACATATAGTAAGGCACCAAGACACCGGCGTCGGCCCAGCCGACGTGCCCGCGGTTGTTCCCGTACTGCGCGTAGGGGGCGACCCCCGGATAACCGCCTTCCGTCCCCTCCTGCGAGTCACGCATATCGCGCATGAACTTGGAGAGGAACCCGTACGTGGTGGCGTCATAGGCGGCAGCCGGCGTGAACACCTGCGTGTCCGCCGTCCAGCCCAGGCGCTCGTCACGCTGCGGGCAGTCCGTCGGGACGCTCAGGTAGTTCCCGTAGTGCCCCCAACGGCAGTTCGCGATCAGGCGGTTGACTTTCTCGTTCGAGGTCTTCAGACAACCGGTGTCCGTTCCTTCCAGCACGGAGGTGACGACATCCGCACGGATCTTCTGGATGGTGACCTTGGCGGTCGTCGTGATGGCGAGGTACTGGAATCCGTAGAAGGAGAACGACGGATGGTAATTCTCCACAGACTTTCCACCGAGAGTCAGGGTGGTGTAGGCGCGCGCCCGGCGCAGGTTACGGAAGTAAGGGATCCCCTCCGGACCATCATTGCCGCGGTCCTTCAACCCCTTGTTATCGTTCAGGAACTCCGAGTGCTTGATGGTCACTTTCGTGCCCTCGCCACCGGAGAGCTGAAGGTTCTCCCAGCCGACCGCATTCTGCGCAAAGTCCACCACCAGCATCTCGCCGGCGTCCAACTCGACCTGCGCGCCATCCTGATACTCGCGGATCATTTTGCCCACGCCGAACTGGTTCGTCGAAACATCCGTCGGATGACCGAGGTCATAAACCTTGAGGGAGACCGGACGGAGCTGCAGATCGTTGCGGACACGGACAGGCGGACCGATCAGCGAGTCGATACGCCCTTTGAACTCCGTATTGGCGACAGCCTTGCTCCAGCCGTCACCCAACGCAGGATCCGTCATCCAGGCGAGATTTTCGCGTGCGTCAAAATCCTCGCCGTAGTGGATTTCGGCCTTCACGACAGGCCCCTTGAAGGCGGCATCCCAGCTGGTGTCGGTCCCGAAACGCGCCTGCGTACCGTCGGTGTAATTCACCACGAACAAACCGCGGAAGGCGTCCTGCTTGCCGATCTTACCGGTAATCTGGTCGCTCCACCAACCGCTGGTGACGATCGCGGAAAGGATGTTCTCGGCACCGGCGCCCGTGTTGATCAGGTGCGTCACGTCATACGAGAAGTATTGACGCATCTTGCGCGCATCGGTAAAACCGGGCTTCAGCTCGTCGAAGTACTGCCGTCCGTTGAGATCCAGATTGGAGACGCGGTTGCCGTTGATGAACGCCTCGAAAACGCCCAATCCCGTCACATACCACTTGGCGCTCGCGACTGCCTTTTCGTTCTTCACGATCTTGCGCACGGCCATCGCGGGATGCGGATTGGCCTTGCCGCCCTCCAGCGGCTTCGCCATAATCCACTGCGAGCCTTCCCACTGGCGGGGATCGATCACGCCCGTCTCGAAAAAGGTCGGTGCGGCTGTAAAGGTCTTACCCTTCGCGCCAGTGACTTCCACCGTCCACCAGTACCGCGTCATGGGGGAGAGTTTCACGCCCGTGTACGGAATCGCCGCCGCCTTCGGACTCTCGACCGTTCCGCTGTCCCACACCAGATTCTGCATCTGGGGATCCGTCGAAACGAGAATCCGGTAGGACTTCTGCGCGGCGCCGATTTTCGAGCAGTTCATCTGCCATCCAAAGACCGGGGCGGTATCGACGCCGAACGCCAGATCCAGCCAGTTCGTCTGCAGACGGGAAATCGGGTTAGACGGTTTCCCACCAAAAAGACAACATCCGCCCACCAGCGTAGCGGCAGCCGACAAAGCCAACAAACCATTGATCGTCTGTACTTTCATAGTTCTCCTCAAACGTACCATGTTACAAAAACCGCTTTCATTCTACTGTTTTCCCCGCCGTAAGGAAAGCCCGAAAATCGAATTCGGTAACAGGAGGCACAAATCGGGCACAGACGCGCGGTACAAAGGATGTCACGAAATCGGGATGTCGATCTTAAGGATGTCACGAAATCGGGATGTCGATCTTCAGGTCTGGGATTAGTAACCGTCTATTTGCCACGGTGAAACGATGTACGCGCCGTCCTTTTGCTTGCTTGTTGGCGACCACCCAGGGATAATCATCCGCATACTGCCTGAAAAGGTCATTCGAAAGAATGTGCGCCCCGACACGGTGCGCACTCATAAGAATAAATTCGTCCGCCGCAATGTCCGCCGGAACAATATTACACTTACCAGAATTTTTTAACGACATCAGATACTCCCATCCTTCCGGCTGTTTATTGAGAAGAACGTACTTGATACTGGCATCGCAGTAAAGTTCCCAATGGATTTCACGTTGATCCAATTCACGAATCAGTGCCTTTAACGCACGCCATGACAACTCTCGGTCCAGAAGAATGATGTTCGCTCCGTCCAAAATCAGGCAATCGGGAATCATGCCGGATTTCTGAGCGGGTTTTGCAACTTCCTCCACATGCGAATGGTCCTTTTTCTGTGTCACCGCAGGACTCTTTGCTACGGGAGTTGGGGAATCCGCTGGCGTAGCCGAAGGCGCTTTTGACATCGGCTTCTTGTTTTTCTTATTCGTCGGTTTAGCGGTTTTTTTCGCCGTTGTCGATGGCTGTTTTTTCGCGAGTGTCGCCGGGGGAACTGTTGATGACGGCACACCGCTTTTCCCGTTTACCGTCTTTTCAGCAGACGGATTGTTCGGTGGTATCACCGAAGATACTTTTCCCGCCGAGGGTACGATTTTTCTTGTGACATCTACTCCACCTTGATGTCGCCATTCCCTCCGTTCTCGGTTCAATTGTTCAGACGTGAACGGCGATTCGCCGCATTTTCTAGGTTTTGAATCGATATCTGGGCGGGACATCTGATATTTCGACCTGTTCGCGATACATCCGGCGCAAGCATCAGAAATCTCGTGGTTCAGATCGGGGCAGACAAGCGTTGCGCGGTAAAGCGCGGAATCGACATCCGTAACCCGAAACTTGTAATCCTTGTCAAAGAAAAAGGGGAGAACCTGTTCGATGACTTCCTTTCCCTGAAGCGGATTCTCGAATCCAATCTGCGACATCACGTCTGACCAATCCACGCGGAAACGATAGTCGGGAATGCCGTCCACCTCCACACGTGCATACCGCTCACCCGCGTCACGCACAAGACGGCCATTGACCATCATACCAGCTGCAATCGGCGTAGTTCCGGTGGAAGGTTTCGAAGACGGTGTCGGCATGGGCGGACGATCCGGGTGCAACATACGCCACCGGCGTTCCTTTTCCGACAACTTTTCCTCTTTCGGACGGATCGGATGACCGGAATGTCGGAACGAAAGCACGAACGCCAGGAGCGCGAAAACGGAAAAGGCGCAGACGAGCGGGAGGTCACCCGCCCGCGTATAGAAGGTCCCGCCGCCGTTGGGTTCGGTGACACCCAACAAAAAACCGTGGAAATCCGCGATCTTCCCTTCCAGTTCCAAACGTTTCACGCGACCGAACTTGTCCACGAAACAGGAGACACCGGAATTTGCGGAACGTACCATCGGAACCTGATTCTCCACGGAACGGAATACCGCCTGCATCTGGTGCTGCAGCGGTTCGCAAGACTGATTGAACCAGGCGTCATTCGTCAAGAGCGCCAGCACAGTTGCACCGTTCTTCACCGCAGCACGGCTCAACGGAGGGACGGTATCCTCAAAGCAGATCAACGCGCCGATTTTGACATCGGATTTCGCCGGTAGCGTCAAAACCGATGCCGAGTCGCCCGGCGTACAACTCACCCCGATCGGAACCAACCGTTGCAACCAGGGAATCGCCTTATCGAACGGGATATACTCGCCGAACGGAACCAGATGCTGCTTCCGGTAGATGCCGCACTCCTTCCCCTCCGGAGAAACTAACCAGGCTGAGTTGTAGTACAGGTTCTCCTCTTCGTTCTTCCCACGCATTTCACTGACGCCCGCCAGCACGGTTCCTTGGGAGGCGACGGCTCCCAGTCTCAGAAACTCCATCGAATAATTGTGAACGGGCACCATACCTGGCACGGCTGACTCCGGCCAGACGATCAGGTCGGGCTTCGCCAATCCTGCCATCTTGGTCTGATCCAACACGCGTTCAATCTGCATCAGACGCATTTGCTCCGGCGTACAGGAGAAAACACACGGAATGTTTGGCTGGATCACCGCGACGCGGACACTCTCGTCTATCCCATCTGGTTGCGTCCCGTGGATCCGGGCGTTTCCCCAAAACCACACGCCGAAAACCAGCAAGAAAGGCAGAATGCTTTCGAGCGATTGGCCGAGACGCACCGGAAACGGCAATCTCACGGCACTTTCGATTCCGTATTCCGAAAGGGAAAGCTTGTTCCAGAACGGGACAACGAGACGCTGGCAAATAGAGGTCACCGCACCGTTCACCAGAACCAGCATTGCCGAAACCGCATACACGCCGAAGAGCGAGGACACCTGAATGAACGGAATGTTGTGGACCTGCGAGACGCCGAGGAAGTTCCAGGCGAACCCGGAGAAGAGCGTTCCGCGCAGATACTCCGTTCCAGCCCACAGGATCGGATCGACCAGCAGCACGCACACCACGCGGAGGAACGGTTTGGCCTTTGCCTGCTGCCAGAAGGTGGAGGAGAGCCAGGCGAAAAGCGCCCAGTAGGCGGAACAGGCGGCAGAAAGGCCGACCATCCCCAACACGACCAAGGCCCACGGACCTCCGTTCTTGATGATTGCGGGCAACCAGCACAGGGAAACAAGCCAAAAGAGGATACCGGTGAAAAAGGCACTCCAGACCGCACGCTTGCGCGGGGCAGACCGGATAATCCACAGCAGTGGCACCAGACACGACCACGAGTTAATCGTTTGGTCAAAGGGCGGGAACGCGGTCGCCAGACCGATGCCGGAGACCACCACGCCGAGTCCCGTCAAGATCTTCCTGACAGTTTCCACCCGATCCTTCATCTCACACTCCATTTCTCCCACACGCCACAAACTGTTCGCGCAAGCAAAGCCCGTGTAACACCCGTTCCACAGACAATACCAGCCCCATCCCCTCACACGCACGGCATGATAACAAGGATCCCCTGACGGGTCAAGCGGCGATTCAAAACGGGAAGTCGAATACATCTCCGTTTCCATCGAGTCTGTCTTACGTGTCCTTTCTGGGTTAAGGTAACTCAGGGGCGCAACCCCATTTGACCTGCAGGACCTCTTAGGCTGCGCAGCCGCTCCTTATCTGCCTCCGCGCTTTTCAACTGGGGTACCATTCCACTCGGAACTGGCGGTGGCGCTCCCACGTCAGAAACTTTTCATCTTCTCGCAGAGAGGGCAATATGATAGAATAAAAGCATTCTCGCTTCTTTTGGGAAATGAACGGAGACCTTTTGATTTTGCGATCGATCTGGGAGGAATTGTGAAATGAAGTATTCGAGAAGAGAATTCCTGGGCTTGACATCTTACGCATTGGGTACTGGGCTTCTTCCCGGTTGCCTCCATGCGGCAAAGGACGGTAACAGTTATTCTGTGGCACTGCTGGGGGATACCCATTACGATTCTCCGGACCCGAAGTTCTACCATGCAGATTATACGCACAGCACCTCCAAGGGACGTTACGAGGCGCACCTGAAGGAACACCTCCGCAACGCCGAGATGTGGAAGGAACGGATGCCCGCGCTCATTCACGCCTCCGCCTCTTGCGCCACGCAGGACACGGCGTTTATTCTTCAAATGGGCGACTTGATTCAAGGCGATTGCGGAAACCCCGCGACACATCGCCGGATGTTAAACGACGCCTTCGAGACGATGAAGGGTGCCTACGGCGGAAAGCTGCCGCTCGTCACGGTGGCGGGAAACCACGACATCCGAGGGGACGTTCCGGAAGACGGTGCGCTTGCGGCGTTCGACGCCTGGCAACCACCCCTGATGACGCGAGAGCTGGGCGTACCCGTCACCAAGACCACGTTTGCGTTCCGGCATGGGCCGGATGTCTTTCTTGTCGTGGATTTCAACGAGCCGCGCCCGAATCTCGGACTGGTGAAATCCCTGCTGAAAGCGAATGCGGACGCACGCTATACCTTCCTGATTTCGCACGGCCCCGCCATTCCCAACTGCCGCTCTCGCTGGTTCCTGCTGGGTTTACCGAAGCGGGATGCCGCGCGCCGCGAGTTGCGCGCACTGCTGGCCGCACGCAACGCCATCGTCCTGGCAGGCCATACGCACTGCCTCGAATCCTACGACTGCGTTTTCCCGGAGGGACGGATTACGCAGTTTGTCGCGAACAGCGTGTGGGCAGTCCCCGAATGGGAATCGCTAAACGTCCGCGAAGAAGGCAAAGAAATGTTCGGTTCACAAGCCTCCCTCAAGAAGGTGAAGGAGAACTCCCGCACCGGAACGCAGAATTCCCTGCGGCAGCTCGCGGATGAATACCGTCCCTTCATCCGCGACTACTTCTTCGCGAACGCCGCCGGTCATTATCGGCTGGAGGTTTCCGACCGCCGTGTCGCCGTCATTTTTTACGGCGGCAGTTCCCGCACACCAGCCCGGACATTCCTCCTTCGCAACAACGTGCGATAAGGGCTGTTGCTAGTTCTGCGACCGCGCATTTTTGCGCGGATTCCGTACGGGCGGTATGGCGGCACCCGAAAGGAAAAACGGGATGATTTTGTGATTCGCCCATCCCCGTTTCTTTGTTATACTGTTTCTTTTCAACGGAAGAGCAGTATGAGACCTTTTCAGATTCGTATCACGGAACCAGACGAGAAACTGGTCCGCTTCGAGACATTCGCGGACGGTGCCGTCAATGTCTGTTCCCATTCGGGATTGAGCGCGGTGGAGAAAGCCGTTCTCCATCAGTTGCCGAAACGCGCCGCCGCCCCGTCGCATCTCCTGGTGGCGGGAAACCGCACCGGCGTCACCGCGATGTGCGCCCGCTTCCTCTTCCCCGAATGCGCCGTCACGACCCATGCGTTCGATCTCCACCACTGCCGCGCAATCGCCAAAAACCTGAAGAAGAACGGATATCCCTCCCTTTTCCTGATGGACGAGTTCGCGACCGCGTACGACGTGGACGGATGGACAACGGACGAACCTGCCTCGCTACCGTTACGCATTGCCTGTACCTCCCAAATTCCCGCCGCGCGGAGTGAGGACGGTCGGTATGACTTCGCGGTCTTCACGTACACGCCCGGACTGATGACGGCGGAACTGTTGCTGGATCAACTGGAGGACATCCACCAGAACCTACGGGTTGACGGGAAGATCCTGCTGGCCGCCGAGACGCAGAGCGATCCTCTCTTCAAGCAACTTCGCGAAATCTTCGGGAACTACACGGTGCTGTCGCTGGGAAACAAAAAACGACCGCACTGCATTCTCGCCGTCAAGCAGGCGGAACTGAAAAAGCCCCGTTCCTTCGCGGCCTCGTTCCAGTCCTCCGTCCCCGGTCACGATCCGATCACCTTCCAGTCCCTGCCCGGCGTTTTCTGTCACCGCCGCCCCGACATGGGGGGGCTCGCGTTGTCTGAGGTTGTCGCCAAGGAACTCGCGGATCTTTCGCCGAACCCGGACGGCAGTCTGCAACTTCTGGACATGGGTTGCGGGTGTGGTCTGGTCGGCATCTTGGTTGCCACCGCCGCGCCGATCACGCGCGTCGCGTTTGTCGATTCCCACGCGCGGGCGTTGGAGGCGACGCGGCGGAATGCGGAGGCGGCAGGCCTGAAGGACATCGCCGTGTACGTGCTTTCCGACACGGGGGCTCCGCAGCGCGGGTACGATCTCTTCGTCGGCAATCCCCCCTACTATTCCGAATACCGCATCGCCGATATCTTTCTGGACACGGCCTTTCAGATTCTCCACCGGAAAGGGTTGTGCTACACCGTCGCCAAAACCGCGACGGCTCTGGAACGCCGACAGAAGGAGGTGTTCGGGAACGTCACGGTTCTGCCGCGCCGGAACTATGCGGTGTTGCGCAGTACGCGCTAACCACGAGGGAATGCCATGAGCTTGATTTTCCTGTACGGTCCCCCTGGAAGCGGCAAATCCACGATCGGTCGGATGCTTGCCAAAACGCTGGATATGCCGTTTGTCGATCTGGATCGAACGATCGAGCAGCGGAAGGGGTGCCCTGTCCGCGAGATCTTCGCGAACGAGGGCGAGGCCGCGTTCCGCGCATGCGAACGGCAGACCCTGCTCGACGTGATCGCGGAAGGCGGCAACCGCGTCGTCAGTCTGGGCGGGGGCACCTTGCTGAATCCCGAAAACCGTCAAGCCGCAGAAGCCGCCGGTAAGATCCTCTGCCTTCGCGCCAATGCCGAGACGATTCTCTCGCGCGTCCGCCGCACACCCGGTACGCGTCCGCTGGCGAGTTCGCGCGAATCGACGGAGGAACTGCTCCGCCGACGTGCCGAACATTACGAATCCTTCCCGCTGTACGTCCAGGCCGGCGTCCACCGGAGCATCCACGCGATGGTCTTGGCCGCGGAGGTCGCGCTGGGAACATTTTGCGTCGTCGGCATGGGGAGGAGTTATCCCGTCTGCGTCGGGTCGAGAATCCTGTCGAACCCATTGTATCTCGAAACCACGCCACACATGGTGGTGGTCGGCGACAGCCACACGATGCCGCTCTACGGAAAGGCTGTCGCGGAGCTGTTGCGCAATCGGGGATGCGCCCGCGTCAGCCTGTTCGAATTCCCCTTCGGGGAAGCGTCAAAGACAGTCCAGACGGTCGGCGCAATCTGGAACGCGCTCAGGACGGGCGGTATCGAGCGTGGTGACACGGTGGTCGCCGTGGGTGGCGGCGTGGTCGGCGACCTCACCGGGTTCGCGGCGGCAACCTGGTTGCGCGGCGTGAAGTGGATCGGGATTCCCACGACGCTGCTCTCGATGGTTGACTCTTCCGTCGGCGGCAAGACCGGCGCGGATCTGCCGGAGGGGAAGAACCTGGTCGGCGCGTTCCATCAGCCGTCGCTCGTACTCGCGGACACCGACACGCTCTCCACCCTGCCGGAAAAGGAACTCCGTTGCGGTTTCGCAGAGGCGATCAAGCACGCCATCATCGCCGATCCCGGTCTGCTGGAGCACCTGCCGTCCATCGATGACTTCCGACACAACCGTCCGAACGTCGCGCGATTCGTCGCCCGTGCGATGGCGGTCAAAATCCATATCATTCAGGCGGATCCCTTCGAGAAGGGAATCCGCGCCGCCCTGAACCTCGGCCACACCATCGGCCACGGAATCGAAAAGGCGTCGGCGTTCCGTGTCGAACACGGGGAGGGCGTCGCCATCGGTACCGTACTGGAGACGCAAGCCGCCGAACGGATGGGGATTGCCCAGAAAGGACTCACCGATAAAGTCCGTGCCGCATTCGCCAGGGTGGGGCTTCCGGTCGAGTTGCCAACCGGGATCGACCGCGCAACCATCCTGAACGCGATGAACCATGACAAGAAAAAGGCGGACGGCATCGTGCGGTTCGCCGTGCCGGAGCGGATGGGAAAGGTGCGGACAGGCGTCGCGATCCCACCGGAAATTCTAAACCAGGTTTTGGGAGCATAGAGAGTGATGAACCAACAGACCTTTTTCCTCGTGTCGGGAACCTACCGCATTGCGGTCACCGCATTCCTACCGACGGACCGTCCGCGTGGCGTTCTGCTCTTCATCCCGCCGTTCGTCGAAGAACGGAAAGGCGCTTTGCCGTTCTTCGTTTCCACGGCAAGGGCTATGGGCGAACGAGCCTTCGCCTCCATTCTCTTCGACTTTGCGGGCACGGGTGACAGCGAGGGCGATTTCCCGCAAGTCCCCTTCTCGCAACTCGAAACGGATATCGAAACCGTGGTCAACTGGATCAACGGACGATTCGCCAACATTCCGCTCATCTTCTGCGGACTCCGGGCAGGAGCGATTCTCGCGCAACGGAGCGCAGCGAGGTTTCCCAGTTGCCGCGCCCTCGTCACCTGGTCGGCGACACCGGGCAAGAGTTTCTTCCGGGAACTGCTCCAACGCCGCATGGTCAACGACATGATCGCCTACGGGAAAGCCCGCGCGAACCGAAGCGAGCTGGAGGAAAAACTGAAGAACGGAGAGTCGGTCGATCTCGACGGCTATGTGGTTTCCTCCGATTTTTATCACGGTATCCAAGACCTCGTTCCCGTACCCGTTTCCTGTCCCTCCTTCGCCGCGCCCCAGGAAACGCGCTACCCGCCGTTCTGGAACACGATCGGCCATGTCGATTTGGACGACCTAATCCAAGAAACGGCGGCTTGGCTGGAACGCACAATTCCCGACACTTCTACGCAACATGAGACGCAAGCGGACCTGCCGCCAGCAATGGAACGGGATTTTGGGGAGCTGTCCGTGAAGGACGCCAAGAACGAGACCGCGCGGACCTGCCGCCTCGCGTGGGAACGCCCGAAAGGCCAACCGACCGCAGGCGCGTTATTCTTGCACGGCTGGTCTGGAGACCGCACGGGACCGCATCGGCTCTTCGTCCGCTTTGCACGAGAGCTGGCGGGGAAAGGTGTTCTCGCGCTCCGGCCCGACTGGATCGGGCGGGGACTGAGTGACGGTCGTGCGACCGACGCCTCAATCGCGGGCATGGCGGAGACCGCGCAACTGGCACTGGACGCCCTGCGCCGCGAACTACCTGAAAACGCGCCCATCCGACTGGTTGCCATCTGTTCCGGCTGCAAAGTCGCCATCACGCTGGCGTCGCGGAATCAAGACCTCTCCGAACTCACCCTCTGGTCACCCGAATCAATGGGGTCGCTCCGGGCGAAATCGACAGGCAGGAGAAAACTCCTGCACACGGTTGCCGCATACGGGAAGAAACTATTCCGGCTCGAAACCTGGAAGAAAATCCTGCATGGGAAAGTCAACACGAACCTCGTCGCCAAGGCACTCGTCAACCAGGAAGTACGCAGTGCGGAAGAGGCAAAGCAGGAAGACCGGTCGCTGGAAGCGTTCCGCACTTTCCGGCATCCGGTCCGCATGATCTTCGGCGGTTCCGATCCCGACGCGAAAGGCTCGCGGGAGGCCTATACGCGCTTCTGCGAGAAAAACCAAATCCCCTACTCCGTTGAAACCATTCCACACGCCGGCCACAGTTACTACGGTGAAGAGTGGACTTCCCAGCTCTTCCGCCTCAGCCTGGAAGAAAAGTGGTAGCCCGACGGTGCCGGGTGAAAGATGGAAGCGTAAAATCGCTTCGCTTGGAAAGGAATCCATCTTCTGGCAGTCATTTTTCAACATGAAAGATATGGGAAAAGAGGTGTTTCCAAACTTGCTAATAAGTTCAAGGTTGTGTGGTTAGGTGGTTGAAAGATAGAAACTTATTCTCATTTCCATTCCCGCGTGAACGCGGGCGACCGGCTTAACATGCTGAACCGGCTAACTTATAGGTCAAGTGGTTAGCCGCAGAGAACAGTGTCATGCTTGCCTGTCCTCCATAGCCTTGCGCAGGAAGGATCGCGGACACATTGTTGAACACACGGAACCGAGACTTTCGGGGGAGCGACACTCTTATCGCTTCGCGGTTGAGTGTGGAGCAAATGAGATCAAAGAGATTCAACCGCCCTGCATGTCACTTGTCCGCCGAAGCGATTTAACCTAGATTCCTCGTTTGGGTTCTCACGCAGAGCCGCTGAGGCCGCAGAGTACGCAGAGAAAGGCCCGAAAACAGAGGCTTTTCGATCCCCTCCGCACACACGTTACGACAGAAAACGGATTCACTCAAATGGTGAAAGTCTGTAAAATTCCACCGCGCCATGATTCATTTCGAGAATTGCGGTCTATGTCCGAAAGCGACAAGAGTGTCGCTTCCCCGAAATGATACGCGCACTGAATCAACGTGGTTTCGCCGTCCGGATCGGGGGAGCAAATCTCTGCGGCTCATTGATTGAACCATTTACAGGCGAAGCGATTGAATTTTCCGTGTCTTTTCGTGTCCCGCGCCAGCGGGTTTTCGTGTCCTGACGCGGGGCTGCGTTCCGAAGGACGGCGGGAGGTGGCGACGGCGGGCGAAGGACGTGACAGCGGGCTTCCAATCCGTCCGGCGGCGCCTCCCGCAGAGCACGTGTTGCCGCGCTACCCAGCGTCAGGCTTTCGTGGTCGCGCATAGCGCCCTCGGCGGCCTATTCCGTGAGTTCTGTGTATTCTGTAGTTTTTACATTGTCCAACAGAGGAATTCAGGTTTAGCTGACCCAAAAGTCGCGACCTCACCCGCCCCCCCGCCCTTCGCGGTACGCCGAATGCTTACTTCCCTTCCTCCTTTCCTTTCGGGAAGAAAAGGCTTTCTTCCTCTTTTGACAGTCCCGCCCGCTCGGTGAAGAGTTTACGGAATGCCTCGGCGTCCTCCTTCTTCAAGGATCGCAGATACTGTGTCATACGTTCGGAGAAAATACTGGCGACACGTAAGCGATGGTTATTCAGTTTACCGTTCCAGCTTTTGATGCGGTCATACTTCTCGCGCAGTGCCCGCAGATTTGGGGTACTGGGATACCCGATAATAATCGGTGGACGTTTGATCACCCCCGAGGCGATCAAAGCCTCGTCTTGTTCCCGTGCGAGTTTCACCTTTTCCGTCCAATTCGTTGTCGGGATCATAGTCTCTGCCGCAAGGTAATCCGCGAGTTTGAGAAAAATGGAATTCGTCTGCGCGATCACCTTACAATACTCGATATTAAGCATGAAGTATTCCATACTGTTGAAGCGTTCCCATGACTTGGGGTCTTCGCTTTGGATTCGCTTGTTAAGTACATGATCTGCCACTAAGGTTAAAAGAGCATCTGGTGCTTGGGTGTTGGCAAAGTAACCTTCTTTCGCTGCCCTATCGAAAAGCGGTACGGCGGCTCTTTGACACTCGATAATGTCCGAATCTGACAACGCCTTGCTGAAAGCATCCATGATGTCATCCCGCTGATCAACAAGGCAAGTGTTGTCTCGTCCCCCCGAATCCCAAAGTCCAAGTTCTTCCAACCTTGACCGAATCTGTTCCCCGTCCTGACAAACGAGGAAGATAGCGAAAAGCAGAACCGTTCCCGCCGCATAAAAGAACCATCGTATGATCGTTTCTTTTTTCATTGCGCTCCCCGTCCTTCGCGCCGCGCAGGTCGCTTACTTCCCTTCCTTCCGTTTCCTGATGATGTTTTCCATTCTTCGTCTAGAGTCGATATTGAATTGCCCCTCTACCCGAATCGGTCTGCCGACCACCTGCCTGAACCTCTCCTTGAAACGGGCGATGTCTTGCAGGTCCGGCGACTCGCACAGATAATGCAAACAAAAGGAACGAAAGCGAAACTCTATATGTCTCGCCACTAATTCAATTTCTTCCGGCATAAGTTTTTTTCTGAAGGGCACTGGTGTCAATTTGCGCAATCGTTGTTCTTCGGCTTTCAACTTCTCGATGAACATGAAGTACGGCTCAAACAGCTCTACACAAGATTCGTAGATATGTTTATGCGCACGAGTTTCCCATACTTGATCTGCCAAATCTTTTAGGCGCAAAGATGCTTCTGCCCACTGACGGGCGATCTCGTCTTCGCGTCTGAACCCCCACCCAGACACCCAAAGGGGGCCTTTGACTTTCGTCTCGGGTACATTCTCTTCAATTTTCCCGAAGTCAGCCCGGCAGGCACTTTCCATTAGCTCGCGGAGGTAACGGCGCTGGATTTCTGGTTCAGGACATTTATTGATTTTCTCACAGACCATGGAAACGTACTCCCGGACATTGCTGGTCTGGGAAAGTATCATTTCGGGCGCCTTTGCGATAACCTCCTCGATCTCGTGTTCCTCCTGCACGGTTACACAGGCGGAGGTGTCGTTTGTCGCGCACAACGCAGGATTCGCCCCATGCGCAAAGACGCACACGGATACCAGCAGAACGGTTTTCGTGAAATGGAACTTCGTGTCGTTTCTCCTCCGTTGGCATAATGGGCATTGCCCGGAAGGGGACTCGGAAGATCATTTCCGTGCCCCTTTCCATTTATCCGTGCAACGCATTTTTATCACGCCTCCTTGAATCGGCACGAGGAACTCACCGCATTCGTTCGTTCCGGCGGACAATCCCGAAGTATCATCAGGACGGATGGGCATTTCCCCGAACGGATTGTCCGAGTCCCAAATGGAAACCTTACGTCGGGCGACTTTCTCAATCCTGTTTTTCCAGTCGGCCCTATCCTTTTCGGGAAGCGATTTGAAAAACAAGGAGAACGGTCCCATTTCAAACCATCTCCAAACGAAATCTGCCCTCATGCTTTCTAGCGATTCCAAATACAGTTGTTTCGTCATGAACGGACCGTAACCGATCTCCTTCATGCCGTACACGCCTCCGGCCGGCTCGTTTTCACACCGGCGGATTTCCTCGTTGACCCTGTCCAACGCGTCAAGCCGGAATCGCCAGACGGCATCCTGAATATCCTCCGCCGACCGAAAACGCCCGGACAATTCGGAAACAATTCTGAGATAGTCTGACAAAGCCGCCGCGCGAATGGCATACGAACTCTGGTCAAATTCAAGTTTGCGGAAACACGCGGTCAATGTCCCGATGAGTTCCTTTTTCCGGTTCGCCGGGACCCGGTTGAACAACCTGCAGATGTCATCCCCGCATTCCGAAGCCCTGCGATGATGCTCCTCCGTTGTCATCGGCAATTTTTCGATTTTACCGGTCACGATTTCCGATGCGGTTCTCTCGTAATCCCGGCATCCCGTTGCCGATATGACGAGTTTTACCAAGATAAGCAAGACAACTGATGCACGATTAAGGTTGTGGAGTAGAGCGTTCCGCCTCGGCTTCTCCGATGCGGACGCCCCCTCTTCAAACCGTGCGTGCGGATTTCCCGCACACGGCTTCCCGTGTGAAACTGGTGTCATCGGTATCTCCTTCTTGTGAGGGCTATCAGCCCGAGTTTCTGTAGTTCTCCGTAGTAGGTCTCGGCGTATTTCAGCC
>JAFSTA010000090.1 GCA_017450695.1 Kiritimatiellia bacterium
CGCCCTGCCGGAGACGGTCAGTTTGACGACGCGGGATGCGGGGTCACGGGAGAAGGTCACGACGTACACGCTCACGTTGGACGGGCCGGGTTCCTGGCGCGGCCTGACCCGCACCGTCACGGTGGCGGACGCGCCGGGCGCTGCCCTGCGCGGTCTCCGTCCCGTCGTTCACGCCGTCGCCGTCCGTGTCCGCGCTGTGCGGGTCAGTCCCCACGACGGATTCCTCCAGGTTCGTCAACCCGTCGCTGTCCGGGTCTGCGTTGGCGTCGTCGTCCGTTTCCGGAGTGTTCGCGTTGTCCGCGAGAGGATTGACCCCGTGCGCCTGTTCCCAGCCGTCATTCATCCCGTCGCCGTCGGTATCCGCGCTTGTCGGGGTCGTCCCCAGGGCAACCTCCAGCGCGTCGGTGAGACCGTCGCCGTCGGTGTCGGCTTTTTTGTGAATGTCTTCCATCAGTCGAACCTCTCGCAGGGAATCCGCTCGATCTTGCGCAAATCCGCAGTCAGCTCAAAGTATTGGATGAATGTGCGGCAGTACGGGCCGTGTCCGGGGACGTAAAAGCGGTCAAACGTGGCGGCGGGGAATCCGTTGACGAACCGCCTCGCCCCCGCCGGCGCATGGCTCTCGGCGAACGGCACGGATATCCCGAACGGGGCGGACGGGTCCGCGCGGAACACGCTGACGTGCGGAGGCTGGCTACCGCCCCGGGGATCCCTGTAGTACTGGACGCGGTAAAAGCCGTTCGTCGCGGCGTCGACGGACGGGTCAACGAACTCCCTCCCGACCCGTACGGACGCCCCCGCACTCTTCCACCCGTCCGTTCCGTTCAGGAACAACGTCCAGCGGTAAAGCCCGTTCGTCAGGGCGTCCGCCCCCGACGCCGCGAACGCGTCCGCCCGGCCGTCGTCGTCCGCGTCCGCGAAAACCGCGAAAACAGGAGCGCTGGCGGCACCTGCCCTCGTTGACCTGTACCACCCGACGAACCCCTCCTTCTCCCCGGCTGAAAGCGTCGCCGCGGGGGCGAAGGCGGGCGGATTGCCCGACCTCCTGACGATGTTCGTTCTCGGCCCCGCGTATGTCTCGACCGGCTCCACGACCGCA
This sequence comes from Kiritimatiellia bacterium, assembly GCA_017450695.1. Classification (GTDB taxonomy): domain Bacteria; phylum Verrucomicrobiota; class Kiritimatiellia; order RFP12; family UBA1067; genus RGIG8368. Next base: position 1,100 of record JAFSTA010000090.1, read on the forward strand.
AGCTCCCGGAAACCGGGGGAGAGGACAACGCCCGCCAGCTCGTCGAAGGGGCGCGCGGACACGGAAACATTCCTCCCCGCGTCCAGGGTGACGCGCTGGTAACGGGCTTCGGCTATCCAGGCCGCCTCATCCCTGTCCCCGCCCCTGACACCAAGCGCGGCAACCGCCAGGCTCGGCGATCCACCGCTTTCCGAAATCTGATAGAATTGCCATTCGTAACAGCAAAGATCGGGATACGCCCCCCCCCCTGTTCGCCCGCCTCCGCCCATCCTCCATTCCCCTGTATGTAAACCGTCCAAATAGATGGGTCAAACCGAAATCGCTGAAAAAAACGTTGTTTCTGATTCGACAGCCTCCTCTTCACCATCTCCGTCCAGATCAAGAAAGAAAACGTCGATTCCCCAGTTTGTCTTGGAAAGCGAGTCGTCATCTGCGGATGCGATATATTCCACGAATCTGAATTTGTCACTCTCTGTCAGTGCGTTACCAAATCCTGGCAACATCAATAGGGAAATCAGGATTACCGGACATCCGGATAAGGCGTTCTTGCCAACTTTAGTCCACAGTTTTCGCGCTTGCATCATGAGCCACCTTTCTTGCGTAATCATTCACATTCGGATACAGTATCCATCTGCCTTCTTGGAAATTGAATTTCAAAGGGGATTGAAATTTCTTTCGATGTGTAGGAGTATTCGTAGCGTCTATCCCATCTGCCCCGTTGTACATGGTCAAGATACCCCATTGCTTTAGATTCAATGTAACAGAAGGATATTCTGGAAAAGAATAATTTACTAGATCGGGTTCTATCCACGCTGCCGCATCTTGATACGAGTCCCTGTGATAACCTAAAAACTCTTCTAAGTTGGTTTTTTCTCCCGTAATTTTTTATTCATCGCGCGGACACTCTCTTTCCAGTTCCATGTCTCGGCGGTCGATGTCACGGTTTCCTCCACCGGCAATGTGATCTTCCCTTTCCTGACCTGCCTTCTGTTGAAAGACCTGTCGATCTGGGCGATTCCCCAGCCGTCCATCCAACTTATTTCACGGGTGTCTTGTACCAGGAGATTCTCCCGTTCTTGGTTGCGAGGCAATGGAGTTCCAACTGGTGTACTCCCGCATCCAAGACGAAGCGGTCTTCCGGACGGATCGTCCCGCGCGAAAGTTCTTTTCCGTTCGCTGCGCAAATGTAGTAGGTGTCCGATGTTGCGTCTCGGAACGACAGGGTCTGTCCCGCCTTGAGATCGGGAAGCTCAAGCCGATGTCCAGCAGCAACCAGCACGGGCTTTTGAAGTTCGCCCGTCAGACGGATGTTCTGAATCTTCACCTGCATCCCCTTCCCCACAATCACGTCCAATCGCTCGCTTGTATTGAGGATCGCCTGCGGGAAGTCGTATTCACGCGTCAGGTACGAGGTGTTCGCTTGTGGATTTTTCGTTCCGAAAGGCGCCCCGAGCGTGTTGACGGTAATCTCCGACCGCTTGCTGAGGTTCGCCTGTTCGGACTGGCAGGCGAAGATAATTTCATTCTTGCCCGAACGGAGATTCGGCACAGCCGCGAGTTTGCTTTTCGCGACGAGCGCCCCAGCCTCTTTCCAGAAGGAGCAGGTCCCATCGCTCTCCAGTTCCACATAATCGCCGGAATGGAAGGGATACGGGAAACGGATTTCGTTCCCGTTGACGGTGAGCGAACAGGATGTCCAGTCGATCGGCACGGCCCGTGTCATCCGAACCTCGCCGATTTCAACCTTTGCCGATCCATTGGCAGGAATATCGCCAAGCATAAAGTCAACCTGCGAGATATGCTTCAAGTCCAGATCGTTGCGGAAGGAACTGTAGATGCCAAATGCTTTGTCCCACTTGTGGCGTTCGAACTCCTCCACATCCCGTTCTCGCGTCAGCAGTTCAATATACCGCCATCCCCTAAAATCGATCTTCACGAGATGCGTCGCTTCCGTCCCCATGTATTCACGCGGATTGTGGATGCGCACGTCCAGCCAAACGCCCGATCCGTCGCCGTTGATCCACAGCCCGATCGCACGATTGTCACCCACACTGCGATAGGCAGGTCCGGGGAACTGAATGGTGCTCTTGATCCATCCCGGCTTCTGGCTTTTGTTTTCCGCCGTGAGCGTCATTGTCTTCCCGTGCGCCTCGTTCTGGGACGGCTGAAGCGACCAGGTGATTTTTTCCGAAGAGCCGTCTTTCTTCAGCTTCGAGAACTCCTCTGCGGAGACAAGCGCAGTCGATTTGGGATCGTTGAATGCGCCCGTCGCGTACAGTGCTTCGACACGGCAGCAGAGCGGTTGCTCCTTCTCCTGATTTTCGACCATCCACTTCTCGAAACCGGTGCTGGCGGAGCTGACACGGTGTTTCGACATGGCAACAGGCGTGAAGCGCCATTCGCCGTCGCGATCCTGACGAAGCCGGAAGTCTTGTCCCAACGTGCCGACACGGGAGACCGTGGCTTGATCGAAATACCGCGCAAGGCGGAATTTCTCGTACCAGCCGAGAACCGTCATCTGTTGCTCGATGTTGAGCGGGATTGTGTTGTTCGCGTTCACGCACTGAATCGACATGACCGAATCAATCCCGAAGTTTTTGGAGGCGAAGTATTCCATCTCGTCAAGGAAGTGTCCGCGCGCCACCGGACTAGCCCAGCGGGGCGCCCACCACCCCATCTGAGAGCCAAGCAGGTAATGGCCATATTTTTTCGACTCCCGGATGTGGCGGTCGTGGAAGGGTTTCGCCCCCCACACGGGGTGATCCCAGGCGCCGACGCGGGAATGTCCCCACCATGCAACGGAATCCCAGCAGGAGTTTTCGGAGATCGGTTCTTCCTTGAGGCGGGAGAAGATTTTCTTGTAGGCAACGCCACGACCGTACCAGTCTGGAATTCCTTCAAACCCGTCGAGGTAGATGCCGCGCATTCCGCATGTGTTGTACACATTCGCAATCGCGTCTGCAACCTTGTCCATCAGCGTGGAAGTCGGAATCGGATAGAACTCGTAGTAGTGGCACCACAGGTAGTCCGCCTTTTCACCCGCGCGATGCGTGGCAACCTTGGAACCGAAACATCCGTGTTTGCATTTTGCGAAGCCGTATGGTTTTTCACGGAGTACTTCGGAGTATTGGATCAGTTCCGTCCCGATTCGAATCACGTTCCCGTATCCCGAGTAGGTCAGGACGACATCGTGTTTTTGGATGGGAGGTTCGTTTACGTAAATCACCTCGTCGGATGGATTGACATCCTTCGAGAGCGTGTAGGATGCCGCCACCGTCAGGTTGGTGTTCTCGTCCGATCCAATCCAGGAATCGTGCGGCGAGATGCCCGAAGTCAGGGTATGCATTCCCGTCCGAAGTCCCGCTTTGTGGATGACATCGGCCGTCCACTTCATATCGGGAAGGCCCTTGGGGAAATGACCGTTCGGCTCGTAGTGCCCAAGCGACTTCTCCCAGCTGTCATAATGGATTGTCTGGAATCCGCCGCGCATCGCCAAATCGATCCAGGAGAAGACGGAGTCAGTCGTGACGCTCGAGAACAGGTAGGAACCGCGATTCTCTTCCGATTCACGCGCCCATGCGCCGCCGAGATGGGTATAAGGTATCGTTGTCCACGGAGCAACCTCCTTCAGCATATCGGGGATTTTCCCGATCGCCCCCGCCACCATTGCCGCACGGTAGCCGACGAGTCCGGGATAGGTGTGGGTACGCGCCGCAACGAATTTCGAGTACCCGAAATTCTCCACCTCGGTGTCACCGGCACGGACGCAAATACCATCCGTGTCATCGGAGAGGAGATTGGCAGTATGGCCGAAATACTTGTTGCAGGTTGGATACAGCACGCAGAAGAAGATCATCTCCACATCCGGCACGGTATTGCGCGTAACCTTGAAACCGAGGAAACTCCGGTGCGTCTCGTACACCAAGTCGATTTCTCCATCCGTCTCCCAGAAGGAATAGGTCAACACGTTCTCCGCAACCTTCATCAGGCGGGAATAATGCATCTTCCCTTTCTTTTGAAGCGCGACGAAACTCGCATCTTCCCGCAAAAGTTCCCGTTGCGAAGGGAGTGCGAGAAGGGATTTCGCAGTCCCGTCCTCTGCCAACTTCAAGACAAAATGATCCGTACGCAAATCCAATGCCGCCGCACTCCAAGCCAACGCCAGTCCAAGACAAGAAACAACAAACAAACGGTTCATAAAAATCCTCCTTGGTTATTGATTTGAAAACATTGTAGTAAAAGCGAAAATACACGTCAATTTCATTTTGATCGTGGCGGCTGCGCCCCTAAGTTGACTTGGCCAGGGAGAGGACGCTTCGCGCCAGCTGAGAAGCTGAAAAAGATAGGGACTGGCTCATCCACCTTTTCTGCTGGATTACGGTGTGCGGTTCTGTTATCATCGGTTTCGTGTTTCGTTCCACATCCCCTATCCTTGGGATTAAACGAGCTTACGGAAGAATCATGATGAAATTCAATCTACACACC
>JAFSTA010000091.1 GCA_017450695.1 Kiritimatiellia bacterium
ACGATGAAAGGCGCGGCCGCTCCGAGAGTCGGGCAAGCCACGGCGGTCGGGTCTGCCGGCGGCTCGTACTACTACGGAGTTGTGCAATAAGGCGGCTGACGCCGCCAGCTGAGAAGCGGGGGAGCTGAGAAGCTGAGAAGCTGAGAAGCGGGGTGGCGGGTGACAACCGCCACCAGCTAAAAACCAATAGCTACCAGCCACCAGCTACCAGCCACAAACCAAGGAGCATGAAGTGAGTACACGATGGATGTGCGTGACCGCAGGGATGTTGACAGCCGTATTGGTTCAGGCAGTAGGGTTGCACAGCGCGACTGCGGACAAAACCGCGCAGGGTTCCTGTGAGCAGTATGTCTCCATCCTGCCGCCGGGCGGCACGCTGGATATCGGCAAGCAGGGATGTTTCGCGATTACGAACTTCTCGTACACGATTTCCAACCGCACGGACGAGGCGATCGGTGTGCATCGCGTCAGTGCGCTCTGCCCCTGCTCCGAGGTCTGGTGTACCACGAACCTCCTGGCGCCGCATGCCACGGCGCAGATCTGCGTGAAGCTGGACAATTCCAAGATTCTCACGGAGCGTTTTACGCGCACCTTCTTCGCGCGCTTCCGGAACGTTCCGGGAAGGCTCACGTTCACGTATTTCGGAACGACGACACCCGCCTTCAAGGGCGTCCCGGAAGGGGAGATTCAGTTCCGGTCCGAGACGGCGCCCGCCGAGTGGACGAATCATTTTGAGATCGTCATGCTGAAATCGGATCTGGAACTGGGCAAAGCCACCACCGGGGGCGGTTCCCTTGAAATCAAAGCCGATCTGAAGGAGAGAAAGACGGCGGACGGCCAGACCACGCTGGTGATTGACACGGTCGTGAAGAAGAACGAAGTCGGGAGCGGAACCGGCTTCCTGCAGATTCCCTTCCCGAATTATCCGTGGGTGCCGGGGATCAAGATCAGTTTCCGGGGAAGCGCGGGACGCTTTGTCCAGGCGCGTCCGTCGGAGTTTTTGGTGGATGCGGACGAGGACGAGATCGGGCGCAGTTTCACGATCCGCGGAATCGACGATTTCGACCCCAGGAAGCTCACGTGGAAACCGGAGCAGCTGGAGGGGTTGACGGTAACGAAACGAACCATACGGCGCGGGAAGAGCGAGTACTTCAAGGTCCGGATGGACCTGACGCGCGCCGCGTATGAGACGGTGATCACGAACGAGTTCCACGGGCTTGAATTTTCTTACCCCGGCTATGTTCCCGCGATCATCAAGTTTCGGAATTCGGATGAGGTAGAGGATTAGTTGAGATGAGTACGATGAGTTTGGTTCGGCGGGTCTTCGGACTCGCGGCAGCGTTGTTTTTTGCGGTTTTGGAAAGCGGGGCCATTACGATCAGCAACGGCGCGATTCAGCGCGGCGTATGGAACAGCCGGTTCACCGCTGCGAAGGAATACGCCGAAAATCGGTATTTGCCGATGCTGGTGTACTGGGGCGGCGACCGGTGCAGCTACTGTCACGAGTTGAGTGATAATTGCAGTGAACCCGATTTTCTGGCATGGCAGGCAAATCGAAAGCTGGTGATGGTACACTGCACCGGGACGGCGTCGGCGGATGCCAGTGCGGCGATGAAGTTCGCCGAGAATTCTTCCCCGGGATTGTGGCCTTTCATCTGTGTGTACTGGCCGAAGGCGGACGGGACGACCGTGATACAGAAGTTCAGCGGGCGCAACGCCCAGATGCTGGTTTTCAAGCGCGACATGAGCCATCAGGAGCAACTGATGAAGTCGGTCGATCAGGTGATTGCCGGCTATAACCCGAATCTCTACGTGGGCGGCGTCTTCACCGCCCCCGGTACGCCCAAGGCGCGACTGGAAGCGGAGGCCGGTGTCACGACGCGCCTCTTCGTTCCGATGAAACGCGAAGACGCGGTGCGGGGCTTCCCCGCGACGAATGTCCTGACGGCCGCGTATCCCGACGGAACGGTCGTGACGAATCAAGTGGCGTGGACATTCGAAGACCGCGAGCAGTTCAGCGAAATCTCCGTTCCCGCCGACATCGCCACCGGGCAGACGATCCAGCTCAGCCTTTGGGACACGGCGGGAAAGCGTGTCGATACCAACACGGTTACGGCGGTGGAGCCGATGCCGATCACGAGCGAGAACCCGCTCTGGATCGGCGAGCGCACGGCCGACACGTTGCAGTACGGCGAGTGGACGATGGATCTGGATGTCGCGAAGGCGAAAGTCGCCGCCGAC
>JAFSTA010000092.1 GCA_017450695.1 Kiritimatiellia bacterium
GCGCGAGGCGGCTCCTTCTGGACCCGGCCGAAGGAAGCGACCTTCGCCACCACCGTGCTCTACCGCACTTGGCAGCGCGTCCACGATGTCGGCTTCCGCATTCTGGTGGAAGACGGGGAGTAGGTGACAGGCAGTAGGATTGTCTCACGCAGGGCGGATCCGTGAAATGGACCTTCGGCCCTAAATGGGGCTACGCCCTAAGTTAAGTTGGTAAGTGGACTTCGTCCTAAGTGAGCCTTCGGCTCTAAGTTGGGTTAGCCCCGTAGAGGCATGATAGGAGCGAAGCGACACGTAGCACGAAGTAGCTTTTAGTCCCGCAAGGGATATGTATTGGGGGAAGCGACACTCCTGTCGCTTCACGCGGTTCGGACGCGAACCCATCAACGGATCCTCACGCAGAGACGCTGAGACGCGGAGAACGGGAGGGGCAACGTCCTCGTTGCCCGAATCGGGAGGGACGCGACTTGTCGCGTCCGCTGTAGTGGAACGCGAGCTTACGCGTTCCTTTGTGGCGTGAAGCGACAAGAGTGTCGCTTCCCCGAACAATCCGCTGCCGTTTGCGCAAATGGGCTTGCAGGGACGACAACGAAAACAACGGATCAACAACAGGCCAGCGGTCGTCGCGCAACCGCGCGGCGGTTCTCATCCGGCTCGCGGTTGCGAGCCGTCCTTCCTGAAGTTGTTTTCGAAGCTGTCCCTGTTGTTTTCCCAATCTCTTCGTTGAGTGGTTGAGTGGTTAGCCTGTCGCCCTCGCTCCGGCGGAGAATGGGAGGGACGCGCCCCGTCGCGTCCGCATTGCTTAACATGCTTACCCGGCCTAACACGCTTACCCGGCTTACCCCGCTTCCTCCGCTTCCCCCGCCTAACCGGCCAACTTAAAAGTGAGATTTTTGACCTCACGATTTCCCACCAAAACGGACACCTATCCGTTTTAGAGCCACCAAAACGGACACCCGTCCGTTTTAGTGTTGCTTTATCCCTGTGAATCTGATATCATTTCTCCATGAGAACAAAAAATTATCCGCGCCTATACCAGACGATGGTGGAGTCGCATCTGAAGAGCTACCGACAGATGGTCTTTTTGTCTGGGCCTCGGCAGGTTGGAAAGACCACGATTTGCGAGTCTATTGCAACAACGTACCTTAGCTGGGATGACGAAGACGTCCGTCGAGCCGTTCAATCAGGGCAGAGGTCGCTTGCACACCAGTACCTTCTTGATTCCGCTTCTGATGTCGAACAGGTGGTCGTTTTCGATGAAATCCACAAGTATTCTAGATGGAAACAGTTTTTGAAAGGTTTTTACGACCTGTATGGCAAGCGTGCCGGAATCGTTGCCACGGGATCGGCACGAATGGATATTTACAAGAAGGGCGGAGACAGCATGATGGGGCGCTACTTCCCATACCGGATGCATCCGCTGTCCGTAGCGGAACTGCTGGATGTGTCTATTCCTGGCGAGGAACTTGTCCGACGCCCGCGAAAGCTCGCGGATGAAGAGTGGGCGGCCCTTTTGCGTTACGGAGGATTTCCCGATCCGTTCGTTAAGCGCAATGCCCGGTTTTCTCAGCGGTGGAACTCTCTCCGATTCGAACAGCTGATGAAAACAGACATGCGCGATTTAACGAAGATAAGTGAACTTGATCAACTTTCGGTACTGGCGGAAATTCTAGCTCGCAGGTCGGGCGAACAGCTGGTTTACAAGAATCTCGGTTGTGAAATCGGTATCGACGAGAAGACCGCCAAGAAATGGGTCAAGGCATTGAAGTATCTCTACTTCGGTTTTGAGGTCCGCCCCTGGTTCAAGAACATAGAGAACTCAATCCGGAAGATGCCGAAGTGGTATATGCGTGACTGGGCGAATGTCAAGGATGAGGGAAAACGCGCGGAAACCCTTGTGGCCTGCCACTTACTCAAGGCTGTGGAGGGATGGACCGATATGGGATACGGCGATTTTTCGCTTGGGTATCTTCGCGACAAGTCGAGGCGTGAGGTCGATTTTGTGGTGGCGCGAGACGGGGTTCCGTGGTTTCTCGTCGAAGTCAAGAAGCGTGACACGTCTCTTTCGGATGCGCTTGGCTTTTTCCAGAAAAGACTGGGTGCGAAACATGCCTTTCAGGTTGTTCTTGACGCGGAATATGTCCGTAGCGATTGTTTCGCGTACGATTATCCCGTGGTCGTTCCCGCCATCACATTCCTCAGTCAACTCATGTAACACAGATTCTTTGGTTGGGTTCTCAAGGCTAGAGGTTCTAGAACTTCTAGTCATTCTAGATGGTATGCAAGGACTAAGCGGAAGGATAAATTTCGTAGGTGCAAGGTGTGGGATAATTCGGTACAATGAAGAGGCAAGGGAGTTACAGGATCGAAGTCGGATGTTACAATCGTGAAAGGAATCAAGGAGATGAGAAACCAACTGTTCGGATGCTTTTTGTTGGCGGCGTTGTGCTGTGGGGCGAATGCCGACTCGATTGTCGAGCCAGCGCGGTCGCTTCCGTTGGTGCAGGATGTGGATGTGGTTGTGGTGGGCGGCAGCTCCGGCGCGGTGGCGGCGGCTTGCGCGGCGAAGGCGGCGGGCGCCCGCGTCTTCTTGATCGCGCCGCGTCCCTATTTGGGCGAGGACATGGCGGGAAAACTCAGGATCCACCTTGATCCAAACGACGACACCCAGTCACAGCTGTTGCGCGAGATGTTTACGGAATCGGATCGCCCCGCCGATTCGCTGCCGTTCACCTATACGGCAAGCCGCAAGGCGGAAGGTATCCATTCCGATCCGAATCTGAAACGGCTCCATGACGGTCATTATCTGCTGGCGCCGAGAGACAGTGTCCAATATGCCGGAGACGTGACCATCTCGCTCGACCTCGGCAAGACCTGCACGATCGCCAAAGTCGTCATCGCCGCCTTCGAGCGCAACCATCCGGAAAAGGGGTTCCGAACCGAATCCGTGACCGTCCGCGGTCGCACGGAGGGGAAGGATTGGTCGGCGCCCGTCACCGGAAAGGAATGGGAAGTCGTGGCCGGCGGCGACGAATCCCATCTGATGGAGCTTCCTTTCAAAGGGGAATACCGCGAGCTGGAGATTACCGCGAAACAGGCGGCGGGCTTCTCCCGGCAGTTGCTCGGCGAGATCTTTCTCTATTCCGATGCGCAGCCGAGCGTGACCGTTTCCGACCGTACCCATCCGCTCAAGGTGAAGAAGACGCTGGATCAGGCTCTGCTTCAGGCGCAGATCCCCTTCCTGACCGGCGCGGCGGTGACGGAGACCGTGACCGATGAAAACGGCAAGCTGGCGGGCGTCATCATGGCGAGCCGCAGCGGTCGGCAGGTCGTCCGGGCGAAAGTGGTGATCGATGCCACGGAACGGGCGCACGTTGCGCGTCTGGCGGGCGCCTCGCTTACGCCGTTCCCTGCCGGGAACTACACCTTTACGCGCATGGTCCTCAGCGGGGAGACGCCGAAAGCGGAGGGAATGGAGGTCCGGGAAATTCTGGGTGTCTATCCCGCGCACAACCAGCTGCCGGGCGGTCACCCCTCGCAGGTCATCACCGGACGGATGTTCGCCTGTTCCATCACGCTGCCTATGAGGGACGGTTCCGCCCGTTCCTTCGCCGATGCGGAACAGCGCGCGCGCGACGCCACCTTCACGCGGCAGCAGTTGACCGGTGCGGATACGTCGATCTTCACGCCGCCCGACCACATCCGTTCCGCCGCTTCCGCCGGCGCACCGTGGAGGGGCGCGGATTCCGTCGATCTGAAATCCCTGCAACCCGCCGGATATCCGAACCTCTTCGTGCTGGGCGCGTTGGCGGATGTGCCGCGCGAAACGGCGGCCGAACTCATGCGCCCCGGCAACTACATGGCGTTGGGCAAACGCGTCGGTGAGGTTGCCGCCCGACTCGCGGTGACGCTTCCCGCCGTCGGGAAGGTTTCCCTGCGCGATTCCGGACAGGTTGCCGATGCCCGTGTTCAGATCGGGGAGACGGGCGGATCCCTGCCTGCTTACCTGACGAATGCGGACGGGAATGTCGAAGTCGGAAACCGAGCGTTGCCGGTTTTGGCCAGCTGCGATATTTTCGTGGCGGGCGCGGGGACGGGCGGTGCGCCCGCCGGAATCGCCGCCGGACGCCACGGAAAGAAGGTCATCATCTGCGACTATCTCTATTCGATGGGCGGTGTGCAGACGGACGGTCTGATCGGTTTGTATTACTACGGCAACCGGGTGGGATTCACCAAGGAGATCGACGCGGGCGAGAAAGAGACCGGTGCCGTGCTGGAACAGGGGCGTGTCGAATGGTACCGCAAGCAGAACCGCGAACACGGCGGCGAGGTTTGGTACGGCACGCTCGTGAGCGGCGTCGTCGTGGAGAACGGCGCGGTCACCGGCGTGGTCGTGATTGCGCCGGACGGCGAACGCGGCGTGATCCGTTGCAAGGTCGCCATCGACGCGACGGGCAACGCCGTGCTGCCTGCGCTCGCCGGGGAACCGACCGAGTTCATCAACGCGGAGGAGATCAGCGTGCAGGGCGCGGGCATGACGCCGCGCACACTCGGCGCACGTTATACCAACACGGACATCGGTTTCGTCGATGACTCCGATGCCGCCGACCTCTGCTACTTCGCCCTCCGTTCCCGTGAAAGTATGCGCGCGGGCATCTGGGATCAGGCGCAGGTCGTCAACACCCGCGAGCGGCACCGGATGCACGGCGCGTACTACATCACGCCGATGGACATCATGAATCACCGCACCTACCCGGACACGGTCTCGCAACCGTACAGCAACTTCGACACGCACGGGCAGACGATGCACCCGTTGTTTTTCATCGACGACCCCGGTCACAAGGGCATCTCCGTCAACGTTCCCTATCGCTGCTTCTTGCCGCAGAAGCTGGACGGTCTGCTGGTGATCGGACTCGGCATGAGTGCGCACCGCGATGCGATGCCCGTGCTGCGGATGCAGCCCGACGTGCAGAA
>JAFSTA010000093.1 GCA_017450695.1 Kiritimatiellia bacterium
CATTTGTGGGGAACACCTCGCCCGGGCCCGACACGACACGCCACTTGACCTCGTCGGGCGAGAATGAAGCAGTACCCGTATTGACTCCGACCTTCAATGCCGCGTTGGTGCCCCACACCAGGCACGAAGGATTAAAGAAACTGCCATCGGAAGTCTGCTCGGTCATGACGAAACGACGCAGGGGCTCAATCACCCTGCAAGCCGCAACGGCCGTCTTTGTCGCTCCTCCATCAAGAACGATCTCCGCGCGCAACATTCCGTTGCCGAGGGTCGTACATGCCAGATACAGGTTGGTCGTCGTCTCATAAAGCCCGTCATCGGGGACATGAAATGATATCGAATTTGTGGCGGGTTCCAAGAGCGCGTCATCATAAAACAACCTCAACTCAGCACCCGATACGGAGGATATGGAAACATTCCCCCCGATGCCATGTGGCCCAGATAGCATGAGCGATACGCTGTACACCCTTTCTGCCCGTTTGCCATTGCTTAAGTCATTTAAGAACATCACATGAGGGCATGAAATCGAGAGCTCGGTATTTGGCTCGTTGGTTGTCCCCACCGTGAAGTGTACGTGGTTCGTCAGGGTGTAGCCGACAAACTGGGTGATTAGGTCTATGCTGTTGGTCGCCCACTCAACGGTCGATGTGGAATCGTACGTCACGGTCGTCGAAAGCGAATTGGGGGCCGAGAACGTGATGCCATCGCCACCATACCATGTACAACCCAGATAGGCATCGGGGTGGCAGTTAGTGACACTCGCCGTCAATTCAACGGTGCCTCCGGGAAAGAGGTGCGACACCTCGTCGCCGTCAATGGACACGCTCGCGGTGCGGCACAGCCACCCGGAGCGCGGGTCGTCAAGATGCACCTTCACGTCGTTCACGGTGCGTTCGTGCGGATAGCCGTAGTTGCCCTGGAACTCGCTACTCTCAGTCGTGGTCAAGCCTTCACCCGAACGAGTTGGCGGATCCGTCGCCGACACAGTGACCGAACCGAACCGCCCCGACGTGAGCGAGAACGGCACCTTCGCCCCGCAGTCGATGGCGAAGGACAGTTCCGCACCCCCATCCGCCACCACGGGGATGTCGCCGAAGTTAAGCAGAGTGGGCCACGCGCTGCCGTCGTCGAACGCTAAGCTGAGCGAGACGAAACGCCTTTCTGGTTCAGCCCCCCGCGCCGCAACCCATCCGGCATAACCGCCCATGGCGGCTATCTCTGCGGCGTTGGACGGGAACGCCGCCGCCGCCCATTCTTCCGACTGGTTCCAGGCGGCCGGCACAATCGGCGTCTCCGGCGCGGGGTCTATCGTGTTCGGCAAGCCGTCGTTGTCAATGTCGAACGGAAGCACTCGCCGATACACTCGCTCCACGTCGTTTGAGCGCGTGATGAAGTTCCCATCCCCGCGCAACTCAATTTGCGCGTTGTACTGCCCCGTACGGTCTCGCCCCGCATACACATTTTCCCACGTCAGAACCTTTCCCTGGTAGGGCCCGCTCGCCGAGCGGGCCGTCTCCGCCCACCAGAACCTCCCCACCCTCGGCACAATCGACGCATACTCCCTCGCCGCACATATCGACATCAACGAATGGTACGCACATCCCACCCGTTGCCGCGGCAACGACTCCACCATGCCACCTGAAAGCACGTCAAGCCGACGTACCACGCCCGTACCGAACGGAAACGCGAAGTCGCCGAGGTCAAGCGGAAAGTGCGTCTCGTACCCGCCACCTCGCGACCACGGCATGTATTCAACGCCGTTCGTCGGCATCGCATACGAAACCGCGTCGTTCGTCACCACGCTCTCAAGCCGCCATCCCTGTGCGATTTCCTCGACGGTCACGCCCGGTAGGGCGGTCGCCCCGCGACCGCCGCCGCTCCTCATCTTGCCGCCGCCGAACAGCGTGCAGACGATGGCAAGCAAAGCAATTCCCACCAGAACGGACCGACTTGGCCTCGGAGAAGCGGCGCTCCCGCCGCTTCCCTCGGGGGAGGGTCGCGCTTGTCGCTTCCCCGAAATGGCACATCCGAGCAACGCCACGAGACACAAGGCCAGCGCCGACAGGCCAATCCACATCAGCTCGTTCCTAATCGTTCCTATGGTTTCAAGTACACTCATCGCCGTTCCCCATTAGTTTATCATATTTCCCGATTGTTGAATGGCATGATTTTGCGAAAATTGGCCTGACAGGTTTTAGTACGGCGGCAAGGTAGTCCTGCGAAAGCGAAACCCACTGTTGTGGAGTGAAAAAAGAGCCCTTGCGTTCGCGGACGTCCTGCGGCACGAGGAGGTCGCGGCGGTTGACGATGTAGTTCCAGTACTCCTTGCGAGGCGGACGCCTATAACGGTTCCAGAAGAGATGGTGCGCCTTCTGTCCGTCGGAGAAGGAGATTTCCGAGAAGAGCTGGAAGCCAAGTGCGTTCGTTCCGCCCGATTGGCGGTAATGGTCGTTCATCAGGAGGACGTTGAGACGGTCGGTGACGGCGGCGTTGTCGGACGAGAAGATGTCGGCAAGGAAGAAATCCGCGTCGATGATGCCGTTCTTCTTCGCGGTGGCCCAGTCCGGCATGAGGATCGTGGGCATTACCGTCTCGCGCCAGCGCTGGTAGATGTGCGTGAAGTTGTTCTTGGTGATCTGAACGGGCTGGCAGCCCGTTCTACCGGTGTTGAGATTGGTCTTGATGAATCGACGGAGTTCCACCTCGTCCTTCGCGAAATCGAATTCAAGCGTGGCGGATTCAAGGATGCGGATGACGCGTTGGTAGAGGTCGCCGAACTCGCGCGTCTCGTGGTCGGATGGGGCTACGTTCCAGTTGAAGTCGTTCTGATAGAAGATCTCTACCACCTCAGAATAGGGGATGAACGCGATTCGCGCGGCGTTGAAGGCGGCAAGGTACTTTGGCGGAAGATGCTTGTCGAAGGTTCGCTCCTTGCCGATGGTGAGGATGAGCTGGACGAGCGCGAAGTCGAGCGGTGCTTCCGCCCCGCGCTTCGCCTCCGCCCACAGCACGCTTTCAGCATCACACAGCGGAAGGTCTGTTGCAGGTACGGCGGCACAGAAATCCACTTTCCCAAGAATGTGCGAACAATCGAACGCGCAAAACCAGTCAACGGCAACCCTGTTCTTCAATTCCTCCTCCAAAATGGATGGAGGATAGAAGATGGTAGCCTTCGAACTCGGCAATCTATCTGTCGTATCGTGCATCGCTCTCTCTCCTTCGTGGCGGGGGGCGCGGGGCGCCCGCCCTACCGGTTTGGCGGCGCGACCGGAGTCCGCGCCCTACCTGCGGCATCGTGTGCCGCCACGAAGGAGACGATTGGAGGGAGAAAGTTGAGGCTACAAAAAATGCGTGCCTCGTCTAGCTCCCTCATCGGAGGCCTTGGCGTGCCCATGTGTGAAAGAGTAGACAAAGGACACGCAAGACGGTATAAAACCGCCTGCGCGACCCTATCAAACTCCGTTCACACATTCCGTACATTTCCGTACGAATGAAACCGCCAAGTTTCCGATGAACGTCATTTGCGTGTCAGCGCAAAATACCTGATTCACCTGGGCGGGATTTCTCCCCCGTCCCGGCTAGTTACCCACAGCGCACCTGCGCCGCAAGAACGGAAAAAAGTATATCAAAAATCCCCACCGTTGTGGGGAAAAAGATGGCTCCCTGCGGCATATTTCGTGCCCGAAAATGCAATGTGGCTTTCGGGCACGAAATATCCCTGTTGGCCATTTTCGTGCCCGTTTGGTGAATTGTCGTACTTCATTCTCCTGCCGATTTCGCCACTTCCAGGACATAGTGGAAATCGCGCTTCTCGCCCTTCGCCATTTCAAGCGTCGTGTTGAACATCTCCGGAAACGCGATGAAGTAGAAGCCCGCGCCCTTGTACGTCTGCGGCTGGTGGAGCGTGTAGTTGGCGGTGGGGCGGTCGGCGATAAAGGAGAGACGCGTCGTGTCGCCGGTCCGCTTCGACTTCGCGTAGACGTCGATCCGGGGCGAGACGTCGCCGTAGCAATGCGCGTCGACGGAGCCGACCGCGTTCGTGTAGGCGTAGGTAAACGCGCCGCTGCCGGCGAGGCGGGCCGAGAAGCCCGCGTAGCCGCAGTAGTTGTTCGTCCCCTTCGCCTTGTCCCACTTGGGGATGCTGGCGGTGAAAGCAAGTTTCTCGAGGGCCTCGAAGCGTCCGGTCCAGTCGAAC